>NZ_JALJYG010000012.1 GCF_024170505.1 Methanocalculus alkaliphilus | reverse complement strand
GGAAATGATGGGGAAGAGATCGCTGGGGATGGCTGATTGTTGATTCGGAGTGATGAAATTCAACGGATCATGGGAGCTGCCTCGCAAAGTGAGATCCATCCTCAGACGAGCTCTTCCTGACCACCTGGCTGGCCGAAGACCTTCACCACCCGAAATCGCCTGCCGGTCATCCTCTCATACCACTCTCTCTGGATATCAGCTTCTTTCAGGCTCCTGAGAGGATGGCGAACCCGATCTCCGGTCTCCTCGTCAACAAGCACTATCTTACTCATTGATGGTGATCTCTCGTACAATGAGCTGAAGCTCATTCCTCCTTCTCTGCGCCACATGGGCTGGAGAGGGAGGACTGGACATCCTGGCCGAGCTTTCCGACAGCATCCGCCCTGCACCGCTGGCAGTGCTTCATCTGTTTGACATATGGTGCGCACCGATCATGCATCGCCCGTTTCATTGCAGGGGTCGGAGGAGTGATATCAGCAAATTTGTACTGTGGGATGAGCGGGATGATATTGAAGTTGAAGACCCCCATCGATCCGACAACCTTTGCAATCTCGGGAATGTGATCGTCATTTATACCGGGAATATATACCGTATTGATCTTGACGATCATCTTCCGCTCAACAGCCATCCGTATGCCCTTCAACTGCTGCTCAAGAAGGAGCTTCGCACCCTCAACACCCTCATACTTCTTTCCTTTATAGATGACATGGGAGTAGATCTTTGCCCCTATCTCTGGATCGACTGCATTCAGGGTGACCGTCAGATTATACGCATCATATTTGACGAGGTCGTCAATAATATCCGGAAGGACAAGCCCGTTTGTACTGATACAGAGGATCAGATGAGGGTAGTTCTCATGAATGAGCCGCATCGTCTCAAGCGTCTCAGGATTGGCAAGGGGCTCACCAGGCCCTGCGATCCCGATCACCTTGACATACGGAAACTTGTCCAGTATCTCGCGCACCCGGGCAAGCCCCTCCCCGGGGGATAACACCTCACTCGTGACACCTGGCCGGGATTCGTTGACACAGTCAAAGTCACGGACACAGTAGTTGCACTGAATATTACACTTTGGAGCAACTGCAAGGTGGGCTCTGCCCGATTTATGGCATGCCTTCTCTGAAAAGCAGGGGTGATCCCTGATCCTCCGGAGTGTCTCGGGATCATAGGGGATCTCCTTTCCCTGAACAGTTGCTGTCTGATAACCCTCATCCGTCATATGATCAATTGTAATGGACGAAGAGGCTATAAATACTGTTCTTCCTGCAGATCCGAATATTTATATAAATAATAGATTATATAAGTCCTCATGAAGACTGCTCTCCCTATACTCATCACCCTCTGCCTGCTGATGGCCTGCATCAGCGGATGCACAACCACCCCCGAACTCCCTGAACCAACACCTGTTCCAACCCCCACACCGACCCCGGAACCTGCACCACCACAATCGCCCATCATCATTCTTCCTCCTGAACTATCCCAGGTCATAGTGCGACTGAATGCCACCCCGATGGCGACAGATCCAGCCCTTATGTTCAATCTGGAGCTTGATGCCCGTCAGGCACGCGGAACTATCCCATCTGCCGGTTACCCGATGATGCTCATCTTCTTCACCTACAACACCGACAGGGTTCCAGCAGGATTTGTCCCGGAATCCGCAGATGAAGTCCGGACATCGGGTATCCCATATAAAACCAGATCATTCCATATCTACCCCGGTAATCTCATACCTCACAGGGAGCAGGTTCCCGAGATGGGATCAGGCCCGGGCATCTTTGATCCGACTGCACCACATGTGTATGGCCTTATCATTGAACTGCGGTGAAAGAGACCGTACCAGGGAGCCATCCTCCCGGGATTCCATTTTTTGGGGTTATGGGATAATACCCGGCCGGATTCATACTCCCGCCTGATCACAACAGCCTTCTTCTTCAAGAGCAACCTTTTCTGGAGTGATGGGATACGATGGATCTATTTGGAAATCTCCTTGGAAAAAGTGAAAACGCTGCACCCTTCATTCAGAAGGCAGAGGCAAATATTGAGAAGGGTCATGTTGAGGACGCAGTAAAACAGTGTCGGCGGGCGGTTGGTATCGAGCCGAAGAATGGGAGTGCATGGTACCTTCTCGGCTCAGCCGAACGTATCCTCGGCCATTACAGCGCAGCACTCGAGGCGTTTGAACAAGCCAGAACGATATCCCCGAATGATCCGGCGATCAGAGTTGCGGAAGCGGGGCTCCAGGCTCATCTTGGTAGATTCGGAGATGCTGTTGCCAGCCTTGATGCACTCCCTCCATCAGATGCATCAAGACGCGACATTCTCATCAGGAAGGCTGAATGGCTGGAGCTTCTTGGACGTTACGAAGAGGCTGAGAAGACACTCCATCAGGTTGTCGCATCTCACCCTGATGATGGCACCATAATAGCATGGCGTGTCTCCCTCCTGATGCGGCTTGGCTCCTATACCGAGGCGGTACTGGCGATCAACCAGGCACTCGCAGCCGGACATATGCCTGCCCGGATGCATGCCCTGAAAGGGCGTGCCCTTGAGGGTACCGGAGATATGGCCTCGGCTCTGGCCGCATACCGGACCGCCCTGGAGATTGAGTCAGATGACCCGGGAACATGGTATGCACGGGCACGGATCGAGGAGGCAAACGGTGACTATCTGGACGCTGCTGCATCCTATGGAGAGGTGATGCGCGGCGTCACCGATGATTCGGCTGCGGGGACTGCCCGTGCCCACTGCCTCTTCATGGCAGGAAAGTACGAGGATGCAGCATCCGGGTTTGAGAAGATCGTCGCAAAACATCCCGGATCCATACCGGCATGGTACCTTCTTGCAGTCACCTCCGAGCGGCTTGGGAGGATGAAACGCGCTGCAGAATGCTTCGAACATATTCTCAAACATGATTCCACCAATATAAACGCCTGGTACCGGCGCGGCCTTGCAAAGATGAATCTTGGGCACTACAAGGATGCCTTAGACAGCTTCCAGAGGATGCAGAACCCGGAGGGGGCAGGCAAGGTCGCCTGGGTTGCAAGCGACGGAGAGATGAGTCTCTTTGGGCGTTCATATGATACTGCACCATCAGATCTTCCACAAGCCATCGAGATCGATTCAAAAAATCTCGTCGTCATCGCCCTTCAGGCGCGGGCACTTGCCGGTCTCGGTCGGTACGAAGATGCCTTGAAGATGATCAGCAGGCTTCCAATGGAAGAGAAGAAGAACCCGGCATTGCTCTTTATATCTGCTGAGGGGGAGGCAGCGCTCGGCCAGCACTCTGCTGCGATGGCGCATCTTGAGACCTACAGAAGAGAATATGGTGATGATGCGAATTCCAGGCGACTCAGAGCAGAGATTCTTCTTAAAAGTGGAAAATACCAGGAAGCAGCCACTATGTTCGGTGAGATTCTCTCGGAAGAGCCGGATAATGTCGAGGCACTTCGCAAACGTGCAGAAGCCAGCCTGCGGCAGGGCCATCTCCGATCCGCACTCGATGATCTCATCAGGATATGCGGGATCGCCCCAACCGACCGGCATGCCGCAAGCCTCTCAGCCGAACTCTATCTTCTCACCGGCGAGGCTGAACAAGCCCTCTCCCTCATTGGAACCCTCCCGGAAAATCTGCAAAAGCGCTCATATATCCGGTTACTATCAGCACGTGCGCTGAACAGTCTCGGCCATATGCACGAGGCACTCGCAGAACTCAGGGGAGTTCTTGACGAGGAGCCACAGAATGGGCTCGCCCTCCTCCTTGAAGCAGCAGTTTCATTAAATACCGGCGATCCGGAGCGTTCAGAGAGAGCAATTGCCACACTGCGGAGGCTGGCAGACGATCAGGGAGAACTCCCGCTCCTTCATGCCGAACTCCTGAAAACACGCGGATCCTGGGAGGAGGCAGTATCAGCATTCACCGAGGCACTCTCCCGTTCTCCAAAGAATATATCTGCTCTCATCGGTCGGGCATCCGTATATCAGCGTCTTGGACGATATGAAGAGGCACTCGCAGATCTCGAGGGGGCTCGGTCAGTCGATCCATCACTTCGCCATCTCTCCATCGAGGCAGGGACCCTCCTGATGCAGACCGGCCGCTATACCGAAGCCGCAGGGTCATTTGAGCAGGGCATGGCTGCTCCCTCCCTTGTCGGGGAGGCACTTCTCCGATCAGGGAAGTATGGCGAGGCTCTGGCACTTCTCGAGAGGGGGAGTGACGGAGATGATCCGATGCCGATCTATTATGCCGGGCTTGCAGCAGAGCAGCTCGGAAGATATCAGGCTGCCATCTCACATTTCGAGAAGATCGGCGATCATCTGCCGGATGCCCTTTTCCGCCTCGGCAGTCTCCTTAGCGCAACAGGAGAGTATCACAGGGCCGATGAGATCCTCAGCCGGTACTGTGATGAGCATCCGGAGGATATCGGGGGATGGATTACCCGTGCATCTCTCTTTGAGCATCTTGGAAAAGAGGAGCTTGCAGGAAATGCAATTCAGGAGGCGATGAACCATGGCGCAGAGAGTGCCGGCCTTCTTGTTGATATGGAGCGAATTCTTGAACGTCTTGGAAGGATCGAAGATGCAAGCGACATCTGTGAGGCGATCATCAGCCAGTATCCTGATATCAGAATGATCTATCGGCAGCTTGGCCGGCTCTCCGCTATGCTCGGGGACTATGAGAAGGCCTCAAATGCATACCGGGAAGCTCTCGCCAACGAACCCGATGATCCGGTGCTCGTCCTTGAAGCCGGAGATTCTTTCATCAAGGCAGGAAATCCGGCAGAGGCATTACGGCATCTCGAAGATGCAGGAGAGAAGCATCCAGACAATTCCGGGATCTTCTCTGCAATGGGAGATGCACTCACCTCGGATGGAGAGTATACACAGGCGATCAAGGCATATGACCGTGCCCTCTCAATTGGTGATATAAGCCCACGGGTCTATCAGAGAAGGGCAGAAGCGCTGGCATTGGCTGGAAAAAGAAAGGAAGCAGCCTCTTCCCTCTCTTTATACCTTGAGCGGGAGGAGGAGGACGTGAGTGCCTGGTTTGAACTCGGGAGGCTTGCTGAGACGGTCGGCGATCTGAAACTGGCTGAGAAGGGATACCGGAAGGCCTCAGGCGTACCTGGTGCAGGCTTTGCCCAGGCCCGGACCCTTGCCCTCCTCGGTGAGGATGAACAGGCCCTCTCCCGGATTGAGACCCTGCTTGAGGAAGACCCCGAAGATATCGAATACCTGAAATTCTCGGCGACCCTCCTCCTTAGAATGGGTCGGTACGAGGAGGCGATTGATGCCTTCTCCAGGGCAGTTCATATCAGAAGGGATGATCACACCCTCGCACGCGGCTATGCCTCGGCACTTGATGCCGCAGGCAGGTACCACGAGGCGGTCGAGATCTATACCCACCTCCGGAAGGAGGAGCCTGATACAAAGGCAACGATGTATGCCATAGGCTCACTCCTCACTCATATGGGGCAATACCGTGAGGCTGCCCGGCAGTTTGATGAGATTATTGAGGCTCATCCAAATGATCCTGCCCCATTCGTCAGGCGGGGTGTTCTTGCTGAACGGCTCGGCAGATATGAGGAGGCACTGGAGTACTATGAGAAAGCTCTCTCATTCGATGCAAAGAATGGACCACTCTGGAGTGCGCGTGGTGAACTCCTCGTCACACTCGCCCGGTACAATGATGCCCTGAAGTCCTTTGACAGGGCAATTGATCTCTCCCGTGATGATCTGAACGCATGGTACAGCAAGGGTGTGATCCTCGATTATGTCGGGAAGAAAGAGCAGGCGATGGGATGCTTTGAGCATATTCTTGAGGAGAATCCTGAACATGCGCTCGCCTGGTACCGGAAGTCCCGCATCTTCGATAGTATCGGAGATCGACAGGAGGCGCTCCGCTGCCTCTCTGAGGCACTGAGTCTTGATCCGGATCTCTGAACATGCATATCCGTATCATCGCCATCGGGAAGCTGAAGGACCCCTGGATGAAGGAAGGAACCGGGGATCTCCTCTCCCGGCTCCGTCCGTATACCCGGCTCACCATCACGGAAATCTCCGAGGAGAAGTGCTCCTCGGAGGGGGAGAAACGGCGGGCAATAGAGCGTGAGGGGGCCTTGCTCCTTACAGCATCGAAGAATCCGGCCCTCCTCATCGCCCTTGATCCCGCAGGAAGAAAAATGCCGAGCGAGGCATTTGCTGATCTGATCAGGGAGAGGGAGATTGCGGGTACCGGTGATCTCGTCTTTCTCATCGGCGGGCCGGATGGCCTCTCTGATGAGGTGAGAGAGCGCTCAGATCTCCTCCTCTCCCTTTCAGAGATGACGTTTCCCCATACTTTTGCCCGCCTTCTTCTTCTTGAACAGATATACAGGGCATTCCGGATCATCCGTGGCGAGCCGTACCACAGGTAAAAAAGATTATTCTGCTTTCAGATTCCGGTTATGCCGGATCTGAAAGACGACCATCACAATGAGCGATACCGGAAGTGCGACGACGAGCGGATTGATCGCACTGTATGGCAGACCCAGGACCGACGGAGCGCCGAATATCAGCTGAGAAAGTCCGATCGCACCCGATTCAGCTGCGTGAACAAATGCGGTCCATATCGCCCATATGATTGCGCCTGAGAGCATGGATGCCTTTGCACCAATAAGGCAGGGGGATTGTGAGCTGATCCCATTGACAAACGCCGGAAGGAACGCAGAGGCGCAGAGACCCATGAAGATGACGGTCGCCCTTGCGATGATGCTCCCCGGAAGGAGGAGGGCAACGATGATGGAGATGACCATCATGATCAGGATACCGCGCTTATTTGCCCTGAGGGAGAGGGCACATGCCCGGCCGCGACCCCAGACATCGCAGGCGAGTGCCGTTCCCATCGTATGGAAGAGTGAGCTGAGCGTTGACATCGCCGCAGAGAGGAGAGTGAGCATGAAGATGATGACGAAGAGATCCGGCATCGCGCTGGTGATGTAGAGCGGGATGATGGAGTCGATGTTTCCGCCAGCTGCGGTGAGGGCAATCTCTCCACTCCTCTGGTAGAAGTAAACATTGGTCAGCGCACCGACGGTGAACGCTACCCCGGTCATCAGGAGAATGAACGGACCGCCGATGAGTGTTGCCCGGTTCATCGACCGGTCGTCACGTGCCGTCATGAACCGGACGATGAGCTGTGGCTGTGCAAGGACACCGATACCGACACCAAGTACCATCGTCGTCACAAGTGTCAGCCAGATCGGTGATCCGAATGCGGGCATCGCTGTCCATCCCATATGCCCCTGTGCCGTGAGTGCCGCCGGGACGAGTTCTGACATTCCCGTGAGTGCGGAATGCGCCACCGTCACTCCACCGAGTTTGATATAGGTCAGCACCAGCAGAAGTCCCATACCGACCGCCATAATGGCGCCCTGTACAGCGTCAGTATACATGACGGCAATGAGACCGCCGAAGACGACATACAAGCCAACAAGAAGGGCAAATCCAAGGAGTGCCGTCGTATACTGGATGCCGAGGGTCACTTCAATGAAGCGGGCGCCGCCGATAAGGATTGCGGCAGAATAGATCGGCATCGAGAGGAGAATGATGATACCACTGACATACTGGAGGAAGGGCGAGTTGTAGCATTTCCCCATCAGGTCGGGGAAGGTGAACGCACCAAGCTTCTTGCCGATCCTCCGGACCCGTTTTCCGAAGACGACGAAGGCAAGGAGAACGCCGATACCGATATTTAAGACGGTCAGCCAGATGAGCCCCATCCCAAGATTTGCTGCAACACCGCCGAACCCGACGATGGCAGCGGTTGAGATGAAGGTCGCCCCATATGAGAGGGCTATAACGAGGGGGTGGCTGTTCCTCCCTGCGACCATGTAATCTTCGGCAATCTTCGTCTTGCGGTATCCATAGATCCCAAGACCGATGATCATCGCCAGGTATGCGACGACCACAAGCCCTGTGATCAGGGGATCAACTGCCAAGATCACCCTCTCCAGAATTCCAGTTTACCAGACCATACAGTATACATGCGCCTGCAAGCGCAATTATGAGCAGATATGCCACCCAGATATAGGGATCAGGAATACCAAACATGGTGATAACCTCCGGTACCTCACAATCACTGCACGGGAGACCAGGCTATAGCGGTCTCCCTATCTAAAGAAGAAAAAGAAAAAGTCTGCTACGACTGGAATGTTCCATCCCTTACATTCTGGTACAGCAGACATGAGGTATCCACTTATTGATACTTGATATTAGGTAATAAAACCATCAGTTTTCGATCGCAGCCGGAGAGCAGCAGAGTTCATACAATATCGCATGCCTGTTGGTGGGGGCCCGTCATCGAAACGATGGCCAAGATGCGCATCACAGACGGCGCAGAGGACCTCATCACGGATCATGCCATAGCTGCTGTCTTCTTCAATCCTGATATTCTTCTCAGATACCGGCCTTGTGAAGCTGGGCCATCCGGTGCCTGAGTCAAATTTGTCATCTGAAAGGAAGAGATCGGTGTCGCAGCATGCGCAGACATACACACCGGGATTCTTACAGGCATGGTACTTCCCTGTAAAGGCAGGCTCCGTTCCCTTCCTGCGTGCAACAAAGAATACCTCGGAGGGAAGGAGCTCTCTCCATTCCTGCTCACTTCTCCTGATGGTCAGGCGATCATGGTATCTGCCATCGGCAACAGAATAGATCGGTATCGGGGGCATAACCGGAATTTTGATCCTTGATCATAATAAAACAGACGATAGTTCTATTATGTTCGAACAATATTATTTACTATTACCCGACAAATGATACAGATACAGGAGTAATAAATGAAAGGTGGGGAGAAGAGAGAACTCTCATTATACGGAACCGAAGGGGGTGTACGCGCAGTCGGAAACCCGGTGAGGCGCCATATCCTTCTGCTCCTCAGAGGCGGGGAACTGAGTTTTGAGTCGATTGTCGCCTCGTCGGGGAGGGCGAAATCGACGATATCGGCACATCTCTCAGCGCTTGCAGATGAGGGGATCATCGGTTCGCGTCCGGGTGATGATGACGAGCGGAAGAAGTACTTCTTCCTGCGATCACATTATCTGGGTGAACTCGCACCTGCCGAGCGTATCTCAGACGATCTTGTCACCTATGCGGAAGGATACCGTGAGGGGGCAGCAGATCCCTTCTCCCTTTACAGGTTAATCTACAGGACATTCCGGGTCTCTCTCCTCTCCGAAGGCATCTCAATTGATCCCCTCCTCAGAGAGGCCGGGGAGACAGTCGGCCGGGCGGTCTATCCTGCAGTTGCGGCAGATACGCTTCCTGAATTTGCCGAAAATCTCGCTTCATTCTTTGAGCGCCACCATCTTGGGCGTATCGATGATGTCGGGATTAATCCGATCACCTTCTCCGTCTATGACTGCTTTGAATGTGTGGAGCTCCCGATCCTCGGGAAACCGGCCTGTTCGTTTGAGGCCGGCTTCGTCTCGACCCTCTTCTCATTTCACCTCAGCCAGTCGGTCGACGCGGTCGAGGTTGAATGCTATGCGGCAGGCGATCCCCGGTGTCGTTTTGAGATTCGGGGTATTACGGCGGAGAAGAACCTTTATCGTGATCTTTAACCTCTGAATCAGGTATGAAGTGGAATAGAACACTCATCATCCTTCTGCTCGCCGCACTGGTACTGTTTGCCGGATGTGTCGGTGACGAGCCCGAGGTGGTGCCGCCGGAGACGCCACACACCCCTGGAACGCTCGTCATCTTTGATCAGTCAAATGACGGAGAGACGTACACCGTCCCTGTCGGAGCCGAGATACGGCTTCGCCTCCCAGAGAACCCGACGACCGGATACCTCTGGACACTTGCTACCCCTGATGGGATCACTGTGACCGGGGATGACTTCACGGCCCCGGAGACGGATCTTGTTGGCGCTGCCGGCATCCGCACCTGGGAGATGATCGCAGGAATCCCCGGCACCTTCACCATTGAAGGAGCGTATATGCGACCATGGGAGACGGATGCCGAGCCCGCCGAGACCTTCTCGCTGACGCTCGTCGTCGAGTGAACCGGGTTCAGATTCCTTTTACTCTTTTTTAAAGGGGAGGCATCTGCCGTCCCGCATCGTGATGCCATCGAGGATCCGCTCTTCCCCGTCACCCTCACGGACGATGGCAATGACATCAACATACTCCTTCAGGGGCCCGATAGCCACCTTTCTCCCGAGGACCTCCTGTACCTGAAAGATCCCGGCCGAGTTTGACATTATGATACGTATCTCCACAGGCCGTTCGCATCCCGGGCGGATCTCAACCGCCTCTATCGAGAGCGCCGAGACGGTATGGATGGTGATGTTCCCCGCATCAAAGGCCATCCTCCCCCTCCCCTTCGTCATATCCGAGGAGTCTCCGATGCAGACGATAGCGGCCTCCCTGGTCAGCGCAGGGGGTTCTGCATGATGAGTATAGATCGCTGAGAGGATGAAGGAGAGGATCTCCGCCCTTCTGCCCGCATCCGGATAGATCTCAGGGAGGAGACGGTTGAGGACCGGCAGCGCAACCGGGACGGAGATCTCCTGGTGTGCCTCACGATGGACCGCATTGCCAAAATCATGGCAGAGCATTGCAGAGAGGACGACGACAGCCGCATCATCGGGATCTCCCGCTCCCGACTCGACGACATCGGGCTGAACCCCTGCATCGATGAGGAGGCTGAGGATCGTGAGCGCCGATGCGGTCGCAATCTTAGCATGGACCTCCCCATGATCATTCATCCCGAGCCGCCGGACGGTGAAGAAGTTCGCCATCCTCCAGTAGGCGGCGACCTCCTCATCGCTGGTGAGGAGATCCCAGATCCTTCCCGCCTTCGGATAGGGCGCAAGGATCATCTCCACCGTCCGGACGGCATCGGCCTCCATATCGGCATATGATGCCGGCATCTCCATCCGGAGGCTTCTGATCGCCTCCGGAGTCTCCGGATTCTTCTCACTATCCATGGTAGGAGATAATGGCTTTCCAGAGTATACCATTTTTCCGGGTATGGAAAGGTACATCAACCTTAGGCATCCATCAATCAGACTATGAGTCAGCAGGAACGCCTGACCAGATCAGCGACAAACAAACTCCTTGGCGGGGTCTGTGGCGGCATTGCAGAGTATTTCGGATGGGATCCATCCCTTGTCCGGCTGGGATGGGTAATAGGAACCCTCTTCACCAGCGGGGGAGGGCTCATCGTCTATATCCTCGCGTTATTCATCATGCCCTCCGGGGATGACCCGAAAGAGACAGGGGTCTATTCCGGGGAGTAGGGATGATAAGGTCGAGGGGAGCAGGAATACACCCCTCACTGCTCCATCATCTCTTTTGCCCGCCGGATCTCCTCCCGCAGTTCTATTGCATGCTCAAAGTCGAGTGATTCGGCGGCGGCACGCATCTCTGCTTCAAGCTGGATGATGACGTTTGGAAGCTCAGCCTTCGGTAGGTGAGCCAGATCATCGAGATCGACCTCCTTCTCCCGGATCGGCTTTCGGATCGTCGCAGGGATGATCCCATGCTCATCATTGAAAGCGATCTGGATCCTTCGTCTCCTCTCGGTCTCGGCGACGGCCCGCCGGATTGAGTCGGTCATCCGGTCGGCATAGAGGACGACATGTGAGTTGACGTTCCGTGCCGCTCGCCCAATCGTCTGGATAAGGCTCTTTTCATTCCTGAGGAACCCTTCCTTATCGGCATCAAGTATCCCGACGAACCCGACCTCAGGAATATCAAGCCCTTCACGAAGCAGATTGATCCCCACAAGGACATCAAAAGTCCCGAGCCGGAGCTGCCGGATGATCTCGGTCCGTTCGAGCGTCTGTATCTCGGAGTGGAGGTACCGGGTTTTGATCCCCTGTTCTACAAAATAGTCGGTCAGCTCTTCGGCGAGCCGCTTGGTGAGGGTGGTGACGAGGCACCGGTCACCCTGATCAATGGTTTTTCGAATCTCGGCAAGGAGATCCTGTGTCTGCCCTTCAATCGGCCGGATCTCCACAACCGGATCGACGAGGCCCGTCGGCCGGATGATCTGCTCGACAACCTGATCGGCATGCTCCCCCTCATACCCGCCGGGGGTCGCCGAGACGAAGATGACCTTCTTCATATATGCCTCGAACTCATGGAACTTCAGGGGCCGGTTGTCAAAGGCGCTTGGCAACCGGAATCCGTACTCCACGAGACTCTTCTTCCGTGAGTAGTCGCCATTATACATCCCCCTGACCTGGGGGAGGGTCTGGTGGCTCTCATCGATGATCATCAGGAAGTCATCCCCGAAGTAATCAAGGAGACAGTACGGCTGTTCACCCGCATTTCGCCCATCAAAGTGGCGGGAGTAGTTCTCGATCCCTTTGCAGCTCCCGGTCTCCTCGATCATCTCGATATCAAAGAGGGTACGCTGCCGCAGCCGGTGCGCCTCGATCATCCCAAGGGTCGGGAGGACCTCTTCAAGCTCCGCCCTGATCGATGTGATTGCCCGTTTCTTCTCCTCTTCAGGGATGACGAAGTGACGGGCGGGATAGACATGGAAGTACTCCATCGTCTTGAGCCTTCTGCCTCCGGTCTTCTCAATCTCCGATATCCGGTCTATCTCATCCCCGAAGAGCTCGATCCTGATGATATCATTGTAGTACCCCGGGATGATCTCGATGGTGTCGCCCCGGACACGGAATCTCCCGGGTGCAAGTTCTGTATCATTGCGTTCAAACTGGATCTCAACAAGCCGGCCGATGAGATCACTCCTCGCGATCCGCTCCCCGCACCGGAGCTCAAAGCCGAGGTTTCCGAAATGCTCGGGATTTCCAAGACCATAGATGCAGGAGACGGACGAGACAATGATGGTATCAGGCCGGGAGAGGAGTGAGGCGGTTGCCGAGAGGCGCATCTGCTCGATCTTTGCATTGATATCCGCATCTTTTTCAATATACTGATCCTTCTGCGGCAGATAGCTCTCAGGCTGATAATAATCATAATACGAGACGAAGTACTCCACCCGGTTCTCAGGGAAGAAATCCTGAAACTCATTGTATAACTGGGCAGCGAGGGTTTTGTTATGGGCAAGGACGAGGGTCGGCTTCTGGATACGGTTGATCACATTAGCGATGGTGAAGGTCTTTCCGGAGCCGGTGACCCCAAGGAGGGTCTGCTTCGTCATCCCTGATTCAAAGCCTTCCGTCAGCCCACGGATCGCAGCGGGTTGGGAGCCGCGTGGGGAGAAGTCTGCCCGGAGTGTGAACCTCATGGTATAATCTTCTTCTTTCGCTTCAGCCTGTTATAGGTGATGGCGAAACGGTGTGCCTCATCCCGGATCTCCTGAAGGAGGAGGGATGCGGGATCATCGTGCGGTACCGGGATCGGATAGGGAATATTTGGAAGATAGATCTCCTCCTCCCGCTTGGCAAGGGCCGCTACCGGGATGGTAAGGTCAAGCTTGCGCAATGCTGCATATGCCGCCGCAAGCTGTGCCTTCCCCCCATCAACGAGGATGAGATCGGGAAGATCACGCTCCTCATCAATGAGCCGCCTGTACCGCCGGGAGACGATCTCCCGGATCGCAGCGGGGTCATCGATCCCCATAACCGTCTTGATCGAGTACCGCCGGTACTGCCTCTTATCAGGCCGGCCGTTCGTAAACCGCACCATCGACCCGACGGTGGCGGTTCCTGCAAGATGGGAGATGTCGAAACATTCGATGATGGCGGGGGGTTTCGGTAGTTTCAGGGCTTTTTTAAGGGCATGTACCCGCTCTTCCCCGGCAAACCAGGTGAGATCGACATTTTTTGCAGCTATCTCAAGGAGATCCCGTTTCTGCCCCTGCTTCGGAACCGTCACAGCGACGCTCTTTCCTCGGAGGCGTGCCAGGTACCCGCTGATGGCGTCATCGACGGCAGCCGGGATGATCACCTCCTCCGGAACCTCATGGTCACTGTAGTACTGGACGATGAATTCGGAGAGGAAATCGGGGGATTCCGGGAACCGGAACTCCTCCTTATCTACAAGAGTCCCGTTTCTCTGGTGGAAGAGGAGGAGGAAGACCTCACCCCCGCTTATCCGGTAGTTGATGAGATCCCCTTCATGCTCCCGTTTCGGTCTCATCATCCGGCGCCCTGAGAGATGGGTCAGTGCAGTGATCGTCTCCCGGAGCCTGATTGCACCCTCAAAGTCACAGGCAACGGATCGCTCCTTCATCTCCTCCTCAAGCCGGGTGATCAGCCCCTTCACCCTCCCCTTCAGGACCTCGACCGCCTGGTCAACCCTCTCTCCATATGCCTCTTCGGTGATCGCGCCGATGCATGGTGCCGGGCATGTCCCGATATGGTACCGGAGACAGGCACGCTTCGGGAGACGCCGGCAGGATCTGAGCCCGAAGATCTTCTTTGCCGCGGCAAGGAGGCGATCCCGTTCCCTTCCGGAGACGAAAGGGCCGAAGTAGGTCCCTTTCGCCCCGGTCTTTCGTGCGATCCCGATCCTCGGGAAGGGATCATCGGAGAGGTGGATGAAGGCGTAGCTCTTTGCATCCTTGAGATCGATGTTGTACTTCGGCTGGTGCTGCTTGATGAGGGTATTTTCGAGGATGAGCGCCTCGGTCTCATCCCTGGTTGCGATGAAATCGACCGAGGCGATAGATTCGACGAGGACGGCGGTCTTGGGATCGAGGTCCCGCTTCTGGAAATAACTCTGCACCCTCTTCCTGAGGTTCTTCGCCTTGCCGATATAGATGACCGAACCCCCGTCATCTGAGAAGAGGTAGGATCCGGGCTCTTCCGGGATATGCGAGTAGTCGATCATCGTCCAAGGAGTGGCCGGAGGAACCGGCCTGTGTGGCTTTCGGGTACGTTCACAATCTCTTCCGGCCTTCCTTCAGCGATGATCTCACCGCCTGCATCCCCGCCTTCAGGACCGAGATCGATGATATAATCCGCAGATTTGATGACATCGAGGTTATGCTCGATGACGACGACGGTGTTCCCTTTTCCGACGAGATCATCGAGGACCGCGATCAGCTTGCGGACATCATGGAAATGTAGGCCGGTTGTGGGCTCATCAAGGAGATAGAGGGTCCGGCCCGTCGACCGCTTCGCCAGTTCGCGGGTGATCTTGATCCGTTGCGCCTCACCTCCGGAGAGCGTGGTTGCACTCTGCCCAAGCGTAATGTATCCAAGTCCCACCCGGCAGAGGGTCTCAAGTTTCTGCCGGATTGAAGGGACATTCTCAAAGAGCTCCCGCGCCTCCTCGACACTCATAGCAAGGACATCGGCGATCGTCTTCCCACGATACCGGACCTCAAGGGTCTCCCGGTTGTACCGGGCACCTTTGCACTCCTCACACTCAACAAAGACATCGGGGAGGAAGTGCATCTCGATCTTGATGGTCCCGTCACCCTGGCATGCCTCGCACCTGCCGCCCCTGACGTTAAAGGAGAACCTGCCGGGTGCGTACCCCCGCACCTTCGCCTCCTTCGTCTCAGCGAAGATCTTTCTGATCTCATCAAAGACCTTCGTATAGGTCGCCGGGTTTGACCGGGGCGTCCGCCCGATGGGGCTCTGGTCGATGACGATCACCTTGTCGATATCCCGATCCGTGGTGAGAGTATCGTATGCTCCGGTACTCTGCCGCTGCCGATAGACCCGGTTCATCAATGCAGGGTAGAGGGTCTCATAGATGAGAGTGGATTTGCCTGAGCCGGAGACCCCGGTGACGACGGTGAAGAGGCCAAACGGGATCCTGACATCGATGCCCTTCAGATTATGTTCACGGCACCCGGTGATGGTGATGCATGCCTCCTGCTTCCTCCTCTCCTTGGGAACCGGGATATGCAGGGTGCCGGAGAGGTACTGGCCGGTGAGCGAATCGGGATCGGCTGCGATCTCAGCAGGTGTTCCGGTAGCTACGATCCCGCCCCCATGGATCCCTGCCCCCGGCCCCATATCAACGACATAATCCGCCTGACGGATGGTATCCTCATCGTGTTCGACGACGATGAGAGTGTTTCCGAGATCGCGGAGGTGCTGCAGGGTCTCGATGAGCCGGTGATTATCCCGCTGATGGAGGCCGATGGATGGCTCGTCAAGGACATAGAGGACACCCATCAGGTTTGATCCGATCTGTGTGGCGAGCCTGATCCGCTGGGCCTCCCCACCGGAGAGGCTGCCGGCATTTCGTGAGAGGGTGAGATATCCAAGGCCGACACGATGGAGGAAGAGGAGGCGGGATCGGATCTCCTTGACGACCTGCCGCGCGATATCCTCCTCCCTACTGGTCAGGGAGAGTGTTTCAAAGAAGGAAAGGGCATCGGCTACCGAGAGATCGGTGAGATCCGCGATGGAGTGATCACCGATTGTGACGGCAAGAACCTCCCTCTTCAGCCGTGCTCCATTACAGGCAGAACAGGGGGTGGTACGCATAAACTTCTCAAGCTCCTCTCTCCGGAACTCGGATTTTGTATCCCGGTACAGCCGTTCCGCCTGGGGGATGAGCCCCTCCCAGACCCCTTTATGCGACCACTCCGCATCCCCTTTCTTCATCTTCATCGAGAATTTGATCTCGCTGTCGGATCCGTACATCAGGGTATGGAACTGCTTTTCGGTCAGGTTCTCTATCGGGGTGAAGATGTCATATCCCCCGTCTTTGGCAACCGAGGCCAGATACTGCATCCGGTACCCGTCAAGAAAGTTCCTGTAGAGTGCAACAGCACCGTCAGCGATGCTCTTCGTCCGATCAGGGATGATCAGATCGGGATCGAACCGCATCCGGACACCAAGACCGCTGCAGGTTTCACAAGCACCAAACGGGCTGTTGAAGGAGAAGAACCTGGGCTGAAGCTCCTCGAAAGAGAAGCCACAGACCGGGCATGCAAGCTCGGAGGAGAAGGTCTCCTCATGGCCGTCCTCGAAGATGACGATGACGAGGCCGCCGGATCGCTTCACAGCCACCTCGCACGCCTCGGCAAGGCGGGAGCGCTCAGCAGGGTCGAGCCGGTCGATGACGATCTCGATATCATGCTTCACATACCGTTCAAGCGGTATCTCCTCATCGGTCCGGTGGATGGTGCCATCAACCCGGACACGTGAGAAGCCTTCTGCATCGAGATCCTTAAAGAGCTGGCCATACGTCCCTTTCTTCTGCCTGATGACCGGGGCGAGGATGGTCACCATCCCTGAGGCTTTCCCGATCTCATCGGCTATCTGCTGAGGGGATCGCGACTCGATCCTGACACCGTGATCCGGGCAGAAAGGAACGCCGATCCGGGCATAGAGAAGGCGGAGATAGTCATAAATTTCGGTGACGGTTCCGACGGTACTGCGTGGATTCTTCGATGTCGTCTTCTGCTCAATCGATATGGCCGGGGAGAGGCCTTCGATGGCATCGACATCCGGCTTGTTCATCAGGCCAAGGAACTGCCGGGCGTACGCTGAGAGCGACTCGACATACCGCCGCTGGCCTTCCGCATAGATTGTATCAAACGCAAGCGTGGACTTCCCTGATCCCGAGACGCCGGTGAGGACAATGAGGCGATCCCGGGGGAGGGTGAGGTCGATATTCTTCAGGTTATGTTCACGTGCACCCCGGATGATCAGATCTTTCATCAATGGAATACAGGTGGATCATAGGGGGTATTAGGTATAGAGATCGTGTCAATCGTCAGATACGTATGTAGTGTAAGGGGAGGGGGGTACCCTCTTCTTACCTGATTGGCGATAGTCAGAAGGAGCAGAGGGATAGCCCTCTGTGGGATTGACAAAAATGAAAAAGAGGTCCTAAAAAAGTCACTTCAGCGGGTTGGAACGAAGGCTTCTGTGCCCACTTTTGCATAGACCCCACAGACAGGGCAGACATACTCCTTTGGTAGATCTTCAAACGCTGTGCCAGCTTTTATCCCGTTCTTCGGCTCACCCCGGGCGGGATCATAGAGATATCCACAGGCGACGCAGCGATAGAGATCTGATTCCATCGCGACAAAGGCACTCTTGCCGATTTTTGCATACACCGCACAGACGGGACAGACATAATCATCAGTCAGATCTTCAAAAGCCGTACCAGGCTGGATTCCGTTCTTGGGTTCACCCCTGGATGGGTAGTAAATATATCCGCATTCAACACACCGGTAGTTCTTCATCTTTGTCATATGTTCACCTTGGATCACTTCGTTGGAGCAAGGGCGGTGCACCTGCCCAACCATAGTTTCATAATTGGTGGTCAGTTATTTATATATAATGTTAATAATAATATTTGATTAATTGAATTGGAAGAACGCAAAAAGTATTATCATCTTATCTCTACCGGTAATGGCGCCGGATAAACTCCCGCACCTTCTCCGACTCGATCCACCCATGATCAAGCTGATCAAGATACCCCCGGATCAGAGCCGCCTGTTCATGGATCTTTCCAAGATACGTCTGATCACAGAATTCTGCATAGCCGATGAGTGCCCCAAGGGGATTTCGGATATGATCTCCAAGGATGGCAAACTGCTCGATATTCTCTTCAATCTGCAGAAGTGCCCTCTTCTGTATATCTTCGCTCCTTCTCCTCTCCGAAATATCCCGTGCAATAGAGAGGATGGCAACCTGATCACCCAGTACTATCCGATGGGCATTGATCTCGACAGGGAACCGCGACCCATTCGATCTGACATGCTCGGTCTCAAACCTGAGATGATCCCTGATGAGGAGCTGTTTCACAATGCCAAGCACCTCACCGACCCTCTCCGGGGGGACGATATCAGCAGGCGAACGTCGAAGGAGTTCCTCACGGCTATATCCAAGGCGCCCATAAGCGATCTCATTCGCCTCGATGAACTCCTCAGGATAGCCCTCCGGGGTCAGCCGGTAGACGACTACAGCATCATTACCGCCATGAAAGAGGAGCCGGTACCTTTCTTCACGCTCCCTGAGCACCCCTTCAGCCCGTTTCCATCGGGTGATCCTCCGGAAGATCCAGATCAGGTGTTCATCTGTGGTCCTCTTCATCGAGAGCTCGACCCATTCCTCCCCGCCATCCGGACGGACGAGATGGATCTCCAGGTTCCTGACTGGACTCCCATTCTGAATCGCCAGGATGATCTTGTCTTTCAGATCATCTCTTTCTGTGGCCAATGGGATGGGCAGAGAGGGGATGAAGGAGGCAAGATCACCGGGTAACTCCCAATCCCCCCGTATGAGTCTCCTGAACGCAGGGTTCGCCGATAGGATCGTGCCGTCCCGTGTTGTGATCAGGATACCATCATCGAGCTGATGAAGATACTGATGTCCGGTCATAATATGGAAGTACATTTCTTTCTGACAATTTATAAATTAAATCCTCAATCGGAAGATTCAAAGGGAGGAGAGATAAGGAGTATCTATGAAAATTCTTGCGATCAACGGAAGCCCGCGTGGAGAGGAGAGTGCAACCCGACGTCTTCTTCAGGGCGCCTGTGAGGGAGTGCTGGCTGAAGGGGCAGAAAAGGTTACGTTTGATATCTGTGACCTTGATATCGGGTACTGCACGGGCTGCGGAAGCTGTTACCGGACAGGCCACTGTTTTCAGAGTGACGACTTTGAGGTACTCTACCACCATCTCCTTACATCAGACGGGGTTATCCTCTCCTCTCCGGTGTATATCAACTCGGTGACCGCCCAGTTGAAGACCTTCTTTGATCGGCTCGCCGATGCGATTCATACCCAGCGGCTCAGCGGAACGTATGGATGTAGTATCTCAACAGCAGGTGGAGCCAATGCCGAGGGAGTTGCAGAGTACCAAAACAGCGTCATCAGAGTGCTTGGCGGGACGACAACCGGCTCGCTCGGGGTGAATATTTGTGGAGATCCGATGGCAGTGGAGCGTGCGATCCCGGATGCAAAGGAGCTCGGATCCGATCTTGTCAGGGCCATCCGAGAGAAGAGGCAGTATCCCGATCAGGAGGAGGAGCACCGGGTGATGCGGGAGAGGATGATCGAACTCGTCTCCTTCAATAAAGATCTCTGGATCTCCGAGTATGAGTACTGGCGGGATCAGGGTGATCTCCCGCGCTCATAAAGCCCGCGTATCCGCCTGATGATGCTCTCCGTATGAGATCCGTTCCAGTAGAGCCGGGAGCACCCCGGGCACCAGAGGAAGGTAAATAGATCAGAGGGTTTTGGGGCATAGGATGCCCCCGCTATCTCATCAGCCGCCGCCTCCCGCAGAAGCGTGTTACAGACCGAGCACCGGATCAGACGGACATCGAGGCTGATGAGCCCTTTCTCATGCAGGAGCCGGATCTGATCAGGGAGATCAATATCCGCAATATAGATCCCCCGCTCGCCGGCACGAGATGCAAGGTCACGATCACGGGTGAGGAGGAGCCGCCCCTCTTCCTCTGCCTTCTTGAGCAGGTGATTGTCCTCCCCCGGATCACCTTCGGGGAGGAGGGCTGCACTCTCGCTGTCATATCCGAGGAACCGGAGGTACCGGGTGAGGGGACCGAGCATCCGGTCAACGAGGAACATCGGTTCATCAGTCATGATCGTATCATCGGTATCTTCCGGTTGCAGGTTGTGCACCGGTCACCTTCAAGGCCGGTAATCTCTATTCTGTATCCCATCCTCCTGATGAGGATATCAGAGCATGACGGACACCGGGTATCCTCATAGGGGGATCCCGGAATGTTACCGAGATACGGATACTCCAGTCCAAGCTCCCGTGCACGATGATATATCTCTTCAAGCCGCTTCACCGGGGTTGCGGCGGGAACACTCATCCGGTACGCCGGGCGATACCGGGTGAAGTGCATCGGCGTCTCGGGCCCAAGGTTCTCGATCACCCACCGGATCATTGCGTCGATCTCCCTGGGATCGTCGTTCTGGCCGGGGATGATCAGTGTCACCGTCTCGATATGCATTCCGAGTTCGTGTGCGCGGGCTGTGGCATCCAGAACCGGCTGGAGATGACCACCGCAGACCGAATGGTAGAACCCGTCATTGAAAGCCTTGAGATCCACCCGGAATGCCGAGAGCATGGGCGAGAGCTCATTGAGCGCCTCCTCGGTGATGTACCCGTTCGTCACATAGATCGTCTTCAGCCCGTTCTTTCGTGCGATGACTCCCATATCGAGGGCATATTCATGCCAGATCGTCGGCTCGTTATAGGTCCAGGTGATACTCGCGGCACCGGAGCCCGTCGCCCGTCGGACCCCTTCCTCCGGAGAGAGGCTCCGAAGGGGGAGATCAGTAATCTTTGCCTGTGATATCTCCCAGTTCTGGCAGTGACGGCACCTGAAATTGCAGCCGATCCCGCCGAGAGAGTAGGTAGTCGTTCCGGGAAGGAAGTGAAAGAGCGGCTTCTTCTCGATGGGATCGAGGGCTTCTGAGGCTATGCGGCCGTATGTCAGTGGTATGAGCCGTCCACCCCGGTTCTCCCTGACCCCGCAGATGCCGCGATGGTCGTCCTGTATCAGGCATCCATGCGGGCAGAGACGGCATCTGACTGCGTCATCCTCCCGATGCCATAATCGTGCCTCTGCCAGAGCTGGCGGATCATCCCCTCTCATCATACATCTCCTTTCGGATACCGGGGCATTATAAGTGATCCATGATGAAATTATTACGGTATAATGAAGAAGGTAGTTATCTCGGTCGGCGGATCGGTTCTTGTTCCCTCACTTGAATCTCATCAGCTCAAAGAATGGGCATCGACGCTCAAGGAACTTGCACAGGACTATCATCTCTTCTGCGTCTGTGGAGGCGGCGGTGAGGCCCGGCGCTATATCTCGGTCTGCCGGGATATCGGCCTTGATGAGGCGACATCAGATGAACTGGGTATCATGGTGACCCGGATAAACGCCTTCCTTCTCATCGCCGCACTCGGCGACAGTGCGTATCCGACGGTCGCCACATCGTACAGGGAGGCGAAGGAGGCCGCACTTCATGGCAGGATCGTCGTGATGGGCGGCATCACACCCGGACAGACGACTGATGCCGTCTCAGCGGTCCTTGCAGAGGAGGTCGCTGCCGATCTCCTCATCAATGCCACAGCAGTCGATGCGATCTATTCGGCAGATCCGAAGAAGGATCCCAATGCTGAGCGATTCTCCCTGATCACCCCGTCTGATCTCATCGGGATCATCATGAAGGAGCGGATGGGGGCCGGATCCAATATGATCGTCGATCTCGTCGCCGCCAAGATCGTTGAGCGGAGTGGAATCCCGTTTGCGGTTATGGATGGGAGGAGGCCGGAGAATATTATTGCCGCGCTCCGGACCGGTGAGTTCCATGGCACACTTGTTGCCGGGCAGTCCGGAGAGGTTCTGCCGCTTTGAGCGGCAGAAAAACCGATAGCTTATTTAAGACTGACTTGCAACTTTATTAGGTCACGGGGTAGTAGGGTAGCCTGGTCCATCCTAGAGCGTTTGGGACGCTTTGACCGCAGTTCGAATCTGCGCTACCCCATTTTGAGATGGATTCGACAACCGCTCTTCTGATATATCATCGACTTTTCGTAATCTATCCCCATACAGAGACACATTTTCTCGGATTCACCAATGCTTTTGAGTGCCTCATCCTGACGATCCTCTCTGCCCAGACGACGGATGCGACCGTGAACCGGATTGCACCCGCACTCTTTGAACGATACCCGACGGCAGAGGATCTGGCAGCCGCTGATACCGCCGAGCTTGAAGAGATCATCAGGCCGACCGGCTTCTACCATGCAAAAGGGAAGAATATCATCGGGGCTGCTGCGGCACTCATCGCACGGTATGACGGTGCGGTCCCGGATCAGATGGAGGAACTCGTCACCCTCCCCGGCGTCGGCCGCAAGACCGCCAATATTGTTCTTCATCATGCATTTGGGATCAATGCCGGTGTCGCCGTCGATACCCATGTCCGCCGCCTTTCACAGCGGATCGGTCTTTCAGAGACTGCTGATCCTGAGAAGATCGAACGGGACCTGATGACCCTCTATCCGCAGGATCTCTGGGGGGAGATCACCTATCTCCTGATCAGGCATGGGAGGGAGGTCTGTTCCGCCAGGAAACCTGCCTGCCCGACCTGCGTGATACAGGATCTCTGTGCCTATATCCGTTCAGAAAAATGAGATGAACATATAGAAGGAGTATGAGACGATGGCCGCTGCCGGGACGGTGATGATCCATGCGGCGACGATCTCCCTGACAACCCCCCATCGCACAGCCGATGCCCCCTGGGTCGCCCCGACACCCATGATGGACCCGGTAATTGCATGTGTTGTGGATACCGGGATGCCCAGGGACGACATTGCAGAGAGGACCAGGCCGCCGGATGTGGAAGCGGAGAATCCCTGATATGGTACGATCTTTGTGATCTTATGTGCCATCTTATCGATGACCCTGACGCCACCAAGGAGTGTTCCAAGTGATATGGCACCGCAGGAGGCGATGATCACCCAGAGCGGAACCTCAAATGTACTGATATAGCCGGCAGAGAGAAGAATGGCGGTGATGATACCCATAGCGTTCTGTGCATCATTGGCACCATGCCCAATGGCATGGAGTGCTGTGGCACCGATCTGAAGTTTCTTGAAGATATAGTTCATCCGTTCCGGTGTACCTGCCCGAGAGAGGAAGCGCATGATCATCCCTGCCATCGTGTATGCAGCGAGAAATCCAAGCACGGGCGAGATGATGATGAAGATTGCCACGGCGAATATCCCGCGTATCTCGATAAGACCCAGAAACATTGAGGCCGGTATTGCAGCAGCAAATCCAATCAGTCCACCCATCACCAGATACATCGGGTTTCGATCACCGATGAGATAGGAGAGAGAGCCAAAAATGATAGCCCCACCTATCACTCCTATCAGACCGTAGCTGATGAAATCTGCGATAACATCACTTGTTGGAAGAATGAGGGCAACAAATCCTCCGGCTCCAATGCCGGCCCCCATGATGCCACCGATGAGCGAGTGGCTTGCTGAGACTGGGATCCCGACATGGGAGCAGAAGTAGAGCCACGAGACCGAACCGACCAGTCCGATCAGGATCAGCGAAGGCGTGAGGATTGAACTGTCAACAATTCCTTCTCCAACAGTTTTGGCAACAGCAGTCGTAAAGAGGAGCGGACCTATCAGAATAAAGACTGCTGCAAGCCCGATGGCTTTAATCGGGGTGAGTACTTTTGTTGCAATGGTGGTTGCAACGATATTTGCCGCATCATTGAGCCCATTGACGAAGTTAAAGAGAAGGGCCAGTGTAATGCCCGCAATGATAAGGATCTCCATACCAGCTCACGAATGACGGATGGCTATATCTGCAAGGACATTCGCCGCATCCTCACACTTATCGGTGGCAAGCTCAAGGTTCTCATAGATATCCTTGAGTTTGAGGATACGGACTGCATCTGTGCCACAGAAGAGATCCTTGATCGCATGGGCGAGGACATCGTCGGCGAGGTTCTCAAGCCGGTTGATCTCAATGCACTTCTGTTCAAGTAGTTTCGGATCCCGTATCCGACGAATCTCCCGCACAGCGACAGCAACCTCCGCGGCAGAGAGATAGATCAGTTTGGCAAACTCCTGCATGTATTCGTCTGTCTCTTCGATTCCGTAATTGAGCATCAGCCGCGCCGTCCCATCAATATAATCGAGAATATCATCAAGCGCGGTTGTCAGTCTGGATATCTCCCCCGGTTCGAGGGGTGTGATGAAGCTCCGGTTCAGTTCGGCATAGGCACGGTGGGCTAATGCGTCCCCCTGGTGCTCGAGATTTTTGATCTCCTTCACCTTCACCTCGACATCGGTATAATCATTGACGAGCTCAACGAGGAGACGCCCAGCCTCGGTTGTTGTATCTGCGAGTTGCTCGAAGATATCAAAAAATATATAGTCGTTTGGAATAATCCAGTCTCGTAAGCCCACAAGACACCACTCTTACAAGGTAATTGAAAGATAAAAAGGTCTTGATTTGTTCATGATTCTTCCCCACCAGAGATATTCGTTTTGTGTGAGAGACATCATGAAAGACCCTTCCATTCACATTCCACGGGACTTTGCCCGGCAGCCGATAAACTCACGGATCATATGTGCTGCAACAGCCGCCGTCTGCCCCTGATCATCGGGGAGGACCTCGACGTAATCGAACCCGACCGCCTGTGGTGCCAGTGCCCTGATGACGGACCGGACATCCCGGGGCGTCATGCCGAAGGGATCAGGCGTTCCAAGACCGGGTGTGAGGCAGGAGTCGATGGCATCCGCATCGATCGAGAGATAGAGGCTCTCTTCACCGATGAGTTCCCTGATCCGTCTGATAATCGAGTCGATCCCCTCGTCATGCACCTGGTCGGCTGTGAAGAGGTGATGGGATCGTGCACGCTGAAACTCCTCGCGTGAGCCGCTCCGCCCGCCGATGATGATAATACCCTGGAGACCCAGCTCCTCGACACGGGCGGTGACGCAGTCATGGTTATAGCGTGACCCCCGGTACTCATCCTGGAAGTCGAGATGGGCATCGCAGACGACATACCATGCCGGCCTTGCCGCGCGAACAGCACCGATTGTGATGGAGTGTTCCCCGCCGAGCATCACCGGGCATTTTCCGTCACCAAGGATCATCGATACAGTGTCCGCGACCTGGCCTGCGACCTCTTCCGGATCACATTCGGGATAGAGATCACCGAGATCGACGAAGGGGATATCGGTCAGCTCAAGATCGTACATCGGCATGTAGGGCTCGAAATTGTACGATAGCGCACGGATCGCATTTGGAGCTGCCCGTGTCCCTGCCTTGAATGATGTCGTTGCATCATACGGAACACCAAAGATGACATACGCTGCCTCGTCGTAGGAGGCTTCGGCATCAGCAAAAAGAGAGTTTGAAAAAGACTGCATATTCAGATGTCTAACTTTCTCTTGCCAAGAGACTCGATGTACGGAATTTCCTTTCCAGGCTCGATATGTGAGAGCTGGGCATCATCAAGGGTCAGTTCGAAGTTTGTGAACTCCTTCATGTCCATGAACTGAACCGTGTTTGCTGCAATAGTGATCACCTGTGCACTCTTCCGCTCGACGATAGGTGCATAAATCTTCTGGGAGACAGGCGAGACGACTGATCGCTTCATGCCGTCAAAGATACCGACAACATCAAGCCGTGCCTTTGCAGATCCATGTTTTCCAGGCTTTGAGATAGAGATGCTCTGAATTTTGCATGGTTCATCATCAACGACAACATACCGACCCTCTCTCAGCTTCCCAACTTCAGTCTGTTCTTTCATAGTAATCTTTCTCGCAGGAGTAATTTATTGAATCAGGAGAACATAAACACACCGCAGGATGATCGAGACTCCCTTTCTCCATGCGTGCCAGCGAATCGGCGGGTTTGTAGCCGATGAAATAGATGATATTGTTGGTACGAAGCGTGGAGGGGCGATAATCCGGATGGGTGCGGACCAGACCCCGACTGAGCTGATCGATCTGATCGCCGAAGAATCAGTCATCAGCAGATTGCGCGAAGCCGGGATCTGTTCAGAGGTGATCAGTGAAGAGTCCGGCCGAATTCCCCTGACTGGTGCAAAGGGCACGATCTATCTCGATCCCATCGATGGCACCTATAATGCCGTTGCCGGCATCCCTTTCTACGCACTATCACTTGCCTATGCTGAGGATGGAATCATCACCGAAGGGTTTGTCAAGGATCTCGCTTCAGGTGAGGAGTTCTATGCCGCCCTGGGTGGAGGTGCATACCGGAATGGGACACCGATTACAGTCTCAGGCATCTCACAGCTCGAGGAGAGCGCGATGAGCCTGTACGGCAGGAAGTTCGATCCCGAACGCGCAATGCAGCTTGGCAGGAAGATACGGCGATGGCGGCTCCTCGGGGCATCGGCACTTGAACTCTGTTACGTCGCCTGCGGCCGGATCGATGGGTTTGTCGATCTTCGAAATACGCTTCGGAATATCGATGCCGTCGCCGGAATGCTCATCTGCAGTGAGGCAGGAGGGATCGTCTCCGGTCTGGATGGAACCCCGGTCAGCTTTCCTGAGGATGTCTCGGTCGGGAGATGTCTGATTGCGACGAATGCGGTGATTCACCGGAAAGTGATCGAGTACCTGAGGTGACTGATGCGGTATATTATTGCCCCCCGGATTGACCGGGATGATACCCTTGCATATGCAAAACATCTTGGTGAGGAGCTGATCAGGGCAGGTCATACCGTCTTCTTTGAGGAGGGATCTGCTGCAATCTTCGGATCGGCCGGTGTCTCGATCAGTGATGCGAAGGATATTGCTGACCTGATCGTTGCGGTCGGCGGTGATGGAACCGTCCTTCGTACGGTAGCACAGATGAAGAGGCAGATCCCGATCATCGGGGTAAACCGGGGGGAGGTCGGGTTCCTGGCCGATCTCGAACCGGAGAATGCACTTGCCTTCCTCAAAGACCTGAGGCCAGACTTTCCCGTAGAGGAGAGGATGCGTCTCTCCCTCCAGATCGATGGCAAAGAGATGGGGGAGGCGCTCAATGAGGCGCTCATCGTCACCACCCGCCCTGCGAAGATGCTCCGCTTCTCTATCGTCATCGACGGCATCGTGGCAGAGACATTCCGTGCGGACGGAATGATCATCGGAACCCCGACCGGCTCGACGGCATATGCGATGAGTGCCGGCGGGCCGATTGTCGATCCCGGAATAGAGGGCGTCCTGATCGTTCCCCTGGCCCCCTATATGCTCTCATCCCGCCCCCATCTCATCTCAACCGGGAGGGATTTTGAGATCCGGCTCGACAGCGACAAGCCCGCCCATCTTGTCATCGATGGTGTAGAGATCTGTTCACTCGGACTCTACGCCTCCATCACCGTCCGGAGTGCGGAGGAGCCGGCCCTCTTCATCAGTTCGGGACGGAACTTCTTTGAGAAGGTTGATCAGAAGCTGCGGCGTCTCTGATGATCAGTTTTATCATTGTATCGATGAATCTCTATCATCTATGGATGAGATGAGAACGGATCTGAATTATGCTGAGATAGCAGCTGTTTTGAAGAGAGAGCTGGGGATGGAGGGATCCCCGGTTGCCATTAAGCTCGCCGGATCGAAGGAGCAGATTCCTCCGGGAATCGAAGAGATCGGTGATGAAACCAAGCACTGTATGATGGTCACCATGGCCAGGAAGGAGGGGAGATGCTTCTATGCAACCGCTGAAAAACATCAGTGTATGGGTGGTGCCTGGGCGCTTGGCCTTCGTGAACGGACGCCATCGCTTCGATCAGGCGAATTTTACTTCAGGCTTGGCAAGTACGAGAGCTGGGCCGCCTGTCGCCGCACCATCGACCGCATTCCGCACCTCCCCTCCGGGGAGACATGGGCGACACTCTATTCCCCGCTTGAAACAACCCCCTTCTCCCCGCATGTCGTCCTGATCGTGGCAGAGCCCAGAGCGATGCTGAAAGCCGCCCAGAGTCTCCTGTACCGGATGGGCGGGCGGTTGTATCCGGAGATGTCAGGGATTCAGTCGGTCTGCTCTGACGCGACCGCAACCGTCTATCTCAGCGGGGAGCCGAATATCTCACTAGGATGCGATGGATCAAGGAAGTTTTCAGGAATTGATGACAGCGAGATGGTGATGGGCATTCCGGGTGAGCTGCTTGCCGAGATCGCAGCAGCACTGCCGATTGTTACCGGGGCAGCCGGATCGAAGAAATAACTCTTTTTTTGATCTCCGAATCATTATATCACCTGCAGACGAGTACGTACACATAGGTGTGATAACGTGCGGGTCTCGATGAAACTTGAGCTGAAGGATACACCGGGGCAGCTCCTCGGCGCATTAAAGCCGATCTCTGATATCGGGGGGAACATCATCACGATCATCCATCAGCGGGATGGGACCTCGGCTGAGAATACGCTCATCGTTGATATCACCATCGAGCTTCCGGAGCATAAGCTCGAATCCTTAATTGCCACACTTCAGGAACGCGGTTGTGGCGTCGTCCGTATCGGAAAGGAGAGGCTCCACCAGAAGCGATCCCTGATCATGATCGGACACCTGATGCATACCGATCTGACTGATACTGTTGATCATATCGACAAAACCGGATTTGCGGAGGTCTCTGAACTCCATATGGTGATGCCGGCGATCAATGAACCGTCCACGGCAAAGATCACCATACGGGCAGAGTCTCCCGAGGATATGCGCCGTGCCATCTCGATCCTGCATGAGGTCACCGCAAGAAAAGAGATTCTGGTCCTTGAGCCTCTGGAGGGTATGGAATGAGGGTTGCTATCATAGGATTCGGGGCAGTCGGTCAGGGGGTTGCCGGGGTGCTTGCCGATCCATCCCATGGGTTCACCCTGACAGCGGTTGCGGACTCGCGATCTGCGATCATCAATGGAGAGGGGCTCAACCCCGAAGAGATCCTGGCTAAGAAGAGGGAGACCGGCATCTGTGGTATCAAAGGGAAGAGCGCCGCGGATATCCTTGCATCCGGTGCATTTGATATTCTTGTCGAGGCCTCACCGACGAATGCCAATGGCGGAGAGCCGGCAACATCGCTCATCAGATCCGTTCTCTTCTCCGGCAGGCATGTCGTCACCTCCAATAAAGGGCCGATCGCCGCTGCGTATCATGAGCTCAAAGCGATTGCCGATGAACAGAGGGTTGGTCTTGGATACGAGGCGACGGTCGCCGGAGCGGTTCCGGTGATCAACGGGATTCGCAATGGTCTTGCCGGAAACACTATCCGGTCGCTCTATGGGATCTTAAACGGCACCTGCAACTACATCCTGACCCGGATGCGCGACGAAGGGCTCACCTATCAGCAGGCACTTCAGGAGGCCCGGGATCTCGGGTATGCAGAGGCGGATCCGACCTATGATGTCAAAGGAATCGATGCAGCCATCAAACTGGTCATCCTGGCAAATACCCTCCTTGGGATGAAGGTCACCCTCTCTGATGTCGATATCTCGGGTATCGATCTCGTCACTGTTGAGGCCCTCAATCTTGCCGAGGATGAGGGATCGACGGTCCGGCTCATCGGTGAGATCATCCCGGAACGAAAGATCATCCGGGTCTCACCCCGTGTCCTTGCCCTCGACCACCCCCTTGTGGTGGATGGAACGCTCAATGCAATACAGGTCTGCACAGATATGGCAGGGCACGTGACCTTCATCGGCAGGGGAGCAGGGGCCCAGCCGACCGCAAGTGCGATCCTCGCCGATCTCATCGCAATCAGGAATTATTATGGCGGGCGTTCTTGAGAAGAGAAATAAAATCCTCTCATTCATGCGCCGGCTCACCCTGGACAGGGGATCCTTTACCATCGCAGAAATTGCGCAGCAGATCGATATCCCCCGAAGTACTGCACAGGACTGGATTAACCGGCTCATCGAGGATGAGTGCATCATCATCTCCTCGCCGGGCAAGGGGAGGGAACCCACACGGTATATCGCTCGTACTGCCCTCCCCCAGACGATCTGTAAACGGATCTTCTCGACCTGCGACGGCGACCTCGTCGAGATCTATCATGAATGTATGAGCAGCGGATGCGCCGCCTTCTGTAAACACCATCATGGGCGTGCCGGTGGTGTCCTGACCGATGTAAGGCGGGACGGGACGCTCCTGCGTGAGATGGGGCATATCGGATCTGTCGATGCAGAGGTCGGGATCACGCCCCTTCCTGCAGTCGGTGTCGTCGCAATCCGACGGGAGGGTGATCAGATCATTCAGACGATCCGATCCTTCGGCGGGCCGGCTTACTCCCTCACCGAGATGATGTCACGTGCTGAGGGGGTGCTCTCTGTGGAGACACGCCGCAACGGAACCATCGTTGAGGGAGATGTCCACACTAAGGCACTGCAGCGGATTCTCATCGGGATCGATGATACCGACTCCAGGGGGGATGGTGCAACATTTGCCCTTGCTTATGCCCTTCTCCAGCGGCTCGGAAGGTGCGAGGGGGTGATGCCGATCTCCCATAAGGTTGCGATGCTCTATCCGGGAATCGATGAAAAGACTGCCGGAAACTCGTGCAGCCTCATCGAGCTGGCAGCAGAGGAGGGTGCGATCCCCGGGATCGTGAAGCAGGCGATTGCATTCGTCGCCGGGGAGTCTGCTTCAGCCGAGTGGGGGATTGCCATCAGGAGAGGGCTGGCCCCGCATGAAGGGCTGCGTGGGTTTGGTGAGCGTGTGCGGCGGGAGCCGGTACCTGTCGGGGATGCAGAATCCCTGGCAATGGAGGCCGGTATCCAGCTCATCGGGGGACGCGGGGTGATCGGGGCGCTTGCTGCAGTCTCGCTCCAGGGATGCGCCGATGAGATCCTCTTAAACCCGGATCACCCGTTCAGTCCGTAATTCCAGTCCCGCTCCATGGCATCATTGAGCATCGAGACGATTGCTCCGACAAGGACCTCTTTCATCTTCATTCCTTTCTCCCGGCTCCCCTTCGTCGGGTCCCCTGTTGCCCCGCAGTCGGTCAGTTCTGAGAAGCACCACTTCAGTTCCCCAAACGCCGGGAGATCCGGAACCCTGCCCTCTGCATGTTCCGGCTGGCAGAGCTCCTCGAAGAGGGCAAGGCCGATGGACATCTCGCCTTCGCCACCATGACCGAGGCCTCCCCAGACCTCGAAGAAGCCGTCAGGGAGAAGGGGGGCAAGACTCTCCCACCATGCACCGAGTGCGATGATCCGCATCTCCGGGTGCCTGACCTTGACGGTCCGTGCCGCCACCTCAATCGGTGCGATGTTGCCGTCATGGCCATTGAGGATGAAGACCCTCCTGATCCCTTCCCGATGTAGCGACTCAAGAATATCGGTGATGATCGTGATCTCAGTCTGAAAGCTCAGGGAGATGGTGAACGGAAACTCCCGGTAATGCTCTGAGACACCATAGGGGACGACCGGGAGGACGGCGGCACCGGGGATCTCTGCTGCAACCGCATCTGCGAGGGCGGCCGCAGTGAGGGCATCGGTTCCGAAGGGGAGATGGCCGCCATGGCTCTCGAGTGAGCCGAGCGGGAGGATCACCATCCGGAAAGGGTCGGCGGTATAGTCGGCTGCAGTCAGATGCTGGATGAGACGGGGATTCTTCTCCATAGATTCTGAAAGGATGCTCTCGTTGATCAATGTATTGAAATGTTCTTAAAAGACTGTTAATAGGGATTCTTTCTTATACCCTCGACCCAAATTTCATGGGATATGACAGGAGCAGCAATTGGAGACTCTGTCAGGGTCCACTACACCGGAACACTTGAAGATGGCGAGGTCTTTGACTCCTCGCTTGACCGTGAGCCGATTGAGTTTACTATCGGGGCAGGCCAGGTCATTCCGGGTTTTGATGAGAATCTTGAGGGAATGGAGCCGGGCGAGTCGAAGCGGATCGAGATCCCGCCGGACCGTGCCTATGGCGAGAGGAACGATGAGATCATCTTCCCGGTCCCAAAAGACCAGTTCCCCCCCGATGTCACCCCGAATCTTGGTGACCGCTTCCAGGTGCAGGTTGGAGAGGATCAGGTCATCGAGGTGACGATCAGTGAGATCGGTGATGAGACCATCACCCTTGATGCAAACCATCCTCTTGCAGGAAAGACCCTCGTCTTTGAACTGACGCTGGTCGAGATCCTCTGAGTATTCAGAAAACACCTTTTTTTTGGGTTCTCCCGGTTGAATCTATAAGTGCCTGAACGGTACTGAAGGCTTTTCTTATGGAGAAGAAGACGCCGTCCACCCCCCCTTCGGGACCTGCATCTCAAATCTCGCACCTCTGCCATAGATGCCGGCCTCACGAAGCGTTATGCCGGTGATGGAGAGGATCTCAACGGCAAGGAAGAGCCCAAATCCGGTATTCTTCCCAAACCCTCTCTCAAAGATGAGTTCTTTCTGATCATCCGGAATACCGGGTCCGTCATCCTCCCAGATAACAAGGAGGTCACCATCCCGTTCCTCACATCGGATCTCAACACCCGTTGCACCATCCGCGTAGCGGATGCTGTTGTCCAGGAGGTTTGCAAAGACCTTCTCAAGCATCGGATCCGCAAAGATTGAGAGATTGGAGCAATGATTCCGGATTGGAATCCGCGTTTTTTCAATTATCCCAATCATTGCGGAGAGAGGGAGCCAGAGCGGCTTTCTCATACCGACATCTTCGTATTGGCCGGTAAACGCAATCTGATCCTGAATGATACCCGAGGCACGCTTTACTTCATCGAGATAGTGCCTCTGTTGTGGATGGTCACTCAGCTCCTCTGCCAGTATAAGGTATCCCTGGAGTGCCATAATCCTGTTCTGAATGTCATGGCGGGTGACCTGTGAGAGGATCTGGAGTTTTTTGTGTGCCGCATGGAGTGCTTCTTCTGCGGCTTTGACCCCGGTGATATCCGACATGGTGACAAAGACCTGGTATGGTGTCGTCTCACCCTCCCTGAACTGGGGAGTGGCATTGACAAGCAGCCAGACGAGATCATCCCTCTCCGGATTAAAGACACCGAGAACGGTGTCTCTGACGGCTGTGCCATTTCGGAGGGCGATCATTGAGGGATGCTGATCCGGGGGGAGAGGGTCACCATTCTCCGAGACAACCTTCCAGCGAGGATCATAGGAGTCGCTGCCCATGAATTGTTCCCTGGTGATTCCAAAGAGTCTCAATGCTGCCGAATTCATATCAACCGGAGTTCCATCAGACTGCTGATAGAAGACTCCCACTGTCATCATCTCAAATAAGGTCCTGAACTTCTCCTCACTCTCCCGGAGTGCCGCTTCGGCCCGCTTCCGCTCGGTGATATCAATGAACGAGCCCATCATGGCGACGGGACGGTCTGATGCATCCCTGACAATGCTTGCGGAGAGCTGGATATCGATTGGTGAGCCATCCTTTCGCCGCCCTTGTAACTCTCCGGACCATGTACCATCCCGCTTCTCTGTGGCGATGACATCCTCCGCCGCCTTCTCCGACATCCAGAAGGAGGTGGCAGATCGGCCAATCACCTCGGCATGGCTGTCATATCCCCAGAGAGAGAGAAATGCGGGGTTGACATAGGTGAGAATGCCATTGAGATCTGTGATGGCGATGCCGTTGTTGGATGATTCGATGGCAGCATCCTTCAGAAGGAATGACTGCTCTGCCTCTCTTCGCCGTGTGGTGTCAAACCCCATCCCGGTAAAATACTTTATGCCACGGAGTGTCAATGGGCAGGCGGTGAAGTACATGGGAATGGTTGTGCCATCCTTTCTCTGCAGGTCGGCCTCTGCATCCCCAAAGCCCTCCTCCATCGTTCTCCGTACACCCTCCAGTACGGCAGCCTGGCTTGTGGCATCCCCTGAAAACCAGTCCATGAGATTCATCTGCGATAGCTCCTCTGGAGAATACCCGGTCATCCGCTCGTGATTTGTATTCCAGCGGATCAGGTGCCCTTCAGTATCATAGAGGTAGAGCATCCCGGGGACACTGGAGAAGATCGCATCCAGGAGTGCCTTCTCATCCGCAAGCGCCTCCTCTGATCGCTTTCTCTCGGTTATGTCCTGGCCCTGGGCGATGGTTGCGATGATCCGCGTACCATCATTGCTCCTGATACTTGCCGAGTTCCAGAGGATGGTTCTGATCCCACCAGTCCGGTTCAGGATCGGAATTTCGATGGCATCCCAGGTTTCACCGGTTGTTGCACCTTCGATGAGCTGCATTGCAGCAGCCCGTGAATCAGACGGGAAGAGGATCTCAGGTGAAGATCCTATCGCGTCCTCCGGGGCGATACCGGTCAGGTCTGCGAGTGCATCATTGAACCTGGTGATCCTGCATCCCTGATCCCAGACGATGATCGGGGCATTTGCATGCGTAATGAGATTCTCAAGGTACTCGTTGGACTCTGTAAGCCTGTCGCGAATCGTAATGATCTCCTCAAGCTGCGAACGCACCTCCTCTTCTGCTGCTGCAAGCTCCTCGTTCTTCCTCCTCAGCTCATCCTCAGCGAGTTTGCGTTCCGTGGTAATCTCGGTATAGACGATCAGCCCGCCGATGGAACCATCTGAATCATACCAGGGGCGGCACTCCCAGCGTGTCCAGTCTGTCCTTCCATCGCTCCGTGGGAAGGGATCGTCATCTGCACTGAAGACACCCTCGCCGGCAAGCACCTTTCGATGGATCTCCCGCCATTTTACAGGGAGATCCGGAAAGACCTCATAATGATGCCTGCCGATGACACTGGCTTCCGTCACCCCGTAGATATCCAGGTATTGCTGGCTTACGAAGATGTAGCGCAGATCCCGATCATGGACCGCAACGGCGGCATTATTGTGCTCGATGATGTAGTGCATCAGATCGTGGGAGTGGGCAAGCCTCTCCTCGGCCCGTCTCCTGGATATGGCATACAGAATCTTATTGGAGAGCTCGGCAAACTGCGCCTTCGGGTTGCCTCCTTTCTGGAGATAGAAATCAGCACCGCCGTTCAGCGCCTCGATCACGACCTCCTCCCGCCCCTTTCCGGTGAAGATGATGAAGGGTGTTTCATCCCCTGCTGAGCGGAGATGCCTGAGGAAGGTGATGCCGTCCATTCCTCCGGGCATCTGATAATCGGAGACGATGGCGTCGAATGAATGATCGGCCAGGTGACGAAGTGCGTCTTCTCCACTCAGTGCAGTGGTTACGCTGAAACCACCGCTCTTTTCAAGATATATTTTACCGATTTCAAGGAGGGCGGGCTCGTCATCGACATAGAGGAGGGAGGCCTGCACCTGATCGGTCCCGGAGGGATGCATGGTTAATCATTATCATATGAAATGATAACATTTTCATCCAAAAAGTGCCATGCTGGAACGCGAAGTCTTCCGGGAGTGAGGAAAAAAGGGGTTTAGAAGTCGGTCATGATCCTGAACTGATCGATCTCTTCGGAGTCGATCTCTTCGAGGAACTCTTCTGCCGCATGCTGGATGTTCTTGCTTGCGGTGATCGCACGGCCGACGACGAGGATATCCGCACCTGCAGCAAGTGCCTTCTTTGCAACATTCACACGGATGCCGCCTGCAGTTGCGACGAGGACCTTCCCGCCGGCAGCCTCCTTGATCTTCGGGATGTCTCCCCAGGAGTACTCGCTTCCTTCGGCATCGATTGCCCGGTGCATCTCAACGACATGGGGGAGTGCATTCTTCTTTGCGAGTGCCTCAACAAGTGCAACCGGCGACTCGACATTGAGCATATCGATGACGGCATAGATCCCGGTCTTGCGGGCTTCGAGGACAGCCTTCTCAATGGTTGAGATCGGTGCAAGGCCTGAGATGACGACTGCGTCTGCGGATGCGTTTGCGCACATCCTCGTCTCAAGGTTTCCGGTGTCGAGGGTCTTGAGATCCGCGATGATGAAGGCATCAGGCCGGAGCTTTCTGATCTCGCCTATGATGGAGAGGCCGAACTGCTTGATGAGCGGGGTGCCCGCCTCGATGATGAGGTGGTCGTTCTTTGGGAGCTCGCGTAAGACCCGTTCCATATGGTTCATGTCCACGAGATCCATGGCGACCTGGAGGTACGGCGGGTTCCAGAGGCGGTGAACCTTGAATCCCATGACACCGTGCGCTGCACGGTCCTTCTCATGGAGGATCGTCGCCTCGTCAGGGAACTGTTCAAATGCGCGCGATAAAGAGAGCTTCATCGCACCATAGTTGAACCGGTAGATCTTATTGTAATCTTCTGCATCGGGTGCAAGATAGACACTTGCGATGATGACGATATCATCGATATTGATCCCGTTGAAGAGGCCTTCCTCGAGGCTGTCGGCCACGGCTTTGGCGACTGCTGCCTGGACGGGGCCGAACATCTCCTTCACCTGTTCGCCCTTCTTCATGGTGACCTTCGGGATGATCACCGTTGCCGGCTTTGTCAGGAGGTTCGGCCTGATGACCGCAAGGAGAGGGGTGTGACCCGCCGAGAGCTGCGAGAGAGCATTTGCAAATGCCGTTCCGACGGGGCCGTTCTTATCTCCGACAAGGAGGTCGATGTGCGCAAGTTCCGGCCCATCGCCAACTAAGGCTTCACCTATTGAATACATAACAAAATTCCTGCCTTGGACATATGTATGGATCGTACATCTATAAATCAGAAGTAGTCATTCAGAAGAAAAGGTGGGGTCGGTGAGATTTGAACTCACGATCGACGGGTCTCTCCGACAAGCGTATGGGCGGTGACATAAGCGTCAGCGCTCCAACGGGTCATCATCTCATCAAATCAGCAGACCCGATTGTTCATCATACGCCAAGACCGCTGGAGCCCGTCGCCATACCGGACTAGGCCACGACCCCGATCCTGTCATATACGTTATTACTTTATCCTGATTTAAAGATTCCGAACTACAAATTCGATATCTTTTTTCTCCTGTACTCAGTACGATAAAAGGAATGGAGCAAGGCAGCTATACATGCGGGGTCTCGGAGACCCCCCTTACAGGCGAGACCGTTGGGGAGATGCTCAATCGTATCGCCTCCAAATACCCGGATAACGACGCGCTCGTCTCGGTGCACCAGGGGCTCCGGTACAGCTACCGGGAGTTTCTGGCTGAGGTGGATCTCTTTGCACGCGGCCTGATGGCGCTTGGGGTGGAGCGCGGCAACCGTGTCGCGATCTGGGCACTTAATTACGCCGAATGGGTGATCGTCCAGTTCGCCACCGCAAAGATCGGCGCCATCATGGTGAATATCAATCCCGCATACCGGACCTATGAGTTTGAGTATGCGATGAAGCAGGCGGAGGTCCAGACCCTCATCATCCAGGGGCGGTTTAAGACATCGGATTATGTCGGGATGTTCTATGAAGCCTGCCCGGAGGCCTTTGAGTCCCGTGCAGGGAGGCTCAAGTCAGACAAATTCCCCTTCCTCAGGAATGTCATCTTCATGGGCGATGTCCCCTATAACGGGATGTACCGGTGGGATGAGGTCCAGGAGCTGGCAGAGGGGATCACCCCCGGCGAACTGGCTGATCGTGAGGCACTCCTTGAGTTTGATGATCCGATCAATATCCAGTACACCTCCGGGACGACCGGGTATCCAAAGGGGGTCGTCCTCTCCCATCACAGTATTGTCAATAACGGCTACATCATCGGTGAGGGGATGCGGTTTACCGAGAAGGACCGTCTCTGTATCCCGGTCCCCTTCTACCACTGCTTCGGGATGGTCCTCTCCAATCTCGCCTGCGTGACGCATGGATCGACGATGATCATCCCCTCCCCGGTCTTCAACCCTGAGGCGGTCCTCCAGACCATTCAGGATGAGAAGTGCACAGCGGTTCATGGCGTGCCGACGATGTTTATCGCCGAGCTGTCGCTCCCGAACTTCCATTACTTCAAGCTTGACACCCTCAGAACCGGGATCATGGCCGGGTCGCCCTGCCCGATTGAGGTGATGAAAGAGGTGAATACCCGGATGCATATGTCCGATATCATCATCGTCTATGGCCAGACCGAGCTCGCCCCCGGCGTCACGATGTCAACGGTGGATGATCCGCTTGAACGCCGGGTCTCGACCGTCGGCAGGGCGATGCCGCATACCGAGCTGAAGATCATCGATCCCAAAACAGGGAAGATCGTCCCACGCGGTGAGCGGGGGGAGATCTGTGCACGCGGGTACATGGTGATGAAGTGCTACTACAATAACCCGAGTGCAACCCATTCGACGATCGATGCAAACCGCTGGAGCCATACCGGTGATCTCGGTGTGATGGATGAAGAGGGGTACATCCGGATCGTCGGCAGGCTGAAGGAGATGGTGATCCGTGGGGGGGAGAATATCTATCCCCGTGAGATCGAGGAGTTCCTCCACCATCATCCTGCAATCGCCGATGTGTACATCATCGGGGTTCCGGATATCAAATATGGCGAGGAGCTGATGGCCTGGGTGAAGGTGGAGAGTGGAAAGACCGTCACCGAGGAGGATATACGCCAGTTCTGTAAGGGAAAGATCGCCCATTACAAGGTGCCGAAGTACTTCAAGTTCGTTGACAGCTTCCCGATGACCATCTCCGGGAAGATCCAGAAGTTCAAGATGCGGCAGGTGGCGGTTGAGGAGCTCGGTCTTCAGGATGCCGAGAAGGTGGAGACCGCCTGAGGGAAGGGTTCTTCACTTCCTCCCTCACATCTCCTGCTATGGGCTATGATTGTGTACTGATAGATTCCCATACGAAAGATGCACTCCTCGACGGGATCAACCAGTCGATCCTCTACGAGGTCCGTGCCGAGATCTATGGCTGTTGTGTCAAACTGATGACTGATTCCCGGCCGGTCAGGGATCGCTTCGCTGAGAACTTCTTCTTTGCATCCCAGTCGATTAGATCGCACGGGCGGCTGTACGTCCTGCATGATGCTACCTTTCCGGAGAATGCCGTACGGTATGATCCCGTCTCTAAGACCGTCTTCCTCTTCAACATGACCTATTACGGCTGGGTCAAGTCGATAGCCCTCGGCCTCTGCGGTGATATCCTGGAGGATGGGCACGGAATCGCCTCCTGCCATGGGGCCTGTCTCGACCGGAACGGGGAGGGGTTTGCGATCATCGGGATGTCGGGTGCGGGGAAGACGACCCAGACCTATGGCTTCCTCCTCGATCCGGCTATCCGGGTGATCGCGGATGACTGGTTCTTCTTCCGGATCTTTCCTGATGCCGCTCTCGCCTATTCTTCGGAGAAGAACTTCTACATCCGGGCGGATCTTGCCGCGGCGTGGCCCGAGTTTGAGCCCCTGATGACCCGCGCCGACTTCGACGAGGAAGGAAGGGCGATAGTGGATCTTCGCTATGCCATCGGGAAGGGGAGGATCTTCCCGCTGACGACCCTTCGCCGCATCCTGATCCTGACCATCGACGGGGAGAGGGCATACCGGCACGTCACCACCGATGAGGCGCTCTCCATCCTTGAAGAGAACCGGTACTTCAATCCGCATCTGCTGGTAAAGAATGACTACAAGGCAGGGATCCGACGGGAGTATTACCGGGAGCTGCTTGACAGGGTGGAGATCCTGACCGTCGCCAGGTGCGAAACACCAGGGGAGACGCAGGAGTTGTTGCGGTCGATTATCAGAGGAGAGAAGAAGTAATAATAAAACTTATATAAAATAAATGCATTGGAGAGATGAAGATTCCCGGGAGGAATCAGAGAGTACATTGATCCCCTCCGTGTAAATGTATGGAATGAGTGAGTTGATGACACCATGAGAACAGGCATCTCCCTCTTATATCTCCTTCTCCTTCTTGGAATCTTCATCAGCCCGGTACAAGCCGAATCCATCGAGATCGTCCGTTTCACCTTTGTACCGGATTCTGTTATGATCGAGCCGGGAACGACGGTCACCTGGACGAATATGGATATCGCGGTTCATTCGGTGACGAGCGACGATGGTCTCTTCGATTCAGGATCTCTTGTGCAGGGCCATTCGTTTGCGTACACCTTCACCGAGCCGGGAAGATATGCGTACTTCTCCACCCCCCACCCCTATATGACCGGAGAGGTCATTGTTGCGGGTGACGATGCGATCCCTCCTGCAGATGCAGAGGATACGAACGGACCATTCGGATTTGCGCTGCTCATCGCCATTATCGGGATTGCCGCCATTGCGTTTCTTATAATGCGAAGAGACTGATCTGGTCTGTCTTTTAAAAAAAGGATTATTCCACATTCCTTCGTCCAACGAGTGCGGATGCCGCCTTCCCTGCTCTTTCAAGGATCTCGTCCTCTCCTGGAATATGGCGGTCATGCATGAGGATAGCGCCATCACAGATGACCGTCTTTACAACAGTGCCGTTGCAGGAATAGACGAGGTTTGATGATCCGTTATGGAACGGTGTCTGGCAGATAGCATCCCTGTCGACAAGGATGATATCGGCTGCATACCCGGGGGCGATGACTCCTCCGCCGGTCCTGAGGGCCTCGGCGCCGGCTTTTGTTCCGATCTCCAGGGCTTCGGCGGCCGGGAGGATGGTCGGGTCGCGGGTGGCAAACTTCTGGAGGAGGGCTGCCATCTTCATCTCCTCAAAGAGGTCGAGGTTATTGTTTGAGGCGCAGCCGTCGGTTCCGAGGGTGACGGGGGCGGCGGCATTCCTGAGATCACCGTACGGGATCGCCCGGCCGCCCGCGAGCTTCATGTTGCTTGCCGGGTTGTGGGATGCCGCGGTCTGCCGTTCACCAAGGAGCCTGCATTCATCGGTGTCGAGCCAGCAGCAGTGGGCGGCGACGGTCCTGCTGGTGAGGATGCCGTGCGCATCGAGGTACGCAGCCGGCCGGAGGCCGTGGGTAGCGATACAGTCATTGACCTCCTGTTCGGTCTCGGAGAGGTGGATGTGAATGCCGCAGTCATGCTCCTCTGAGTACTCCGCACACCACCGGAGACCGTCCGGGGAGACGGTGTAGAGGGCATGAGGGCCGAGGGCGAAGGAGAGCTTTGGGTTGTTTCGTGCCCTGATGTTTTCATGAAATGCAATGGATGCCTTGATCTCGGCTTCCCGCTTCTCTTCATTGAAGAGATCGATGAAGCCGTGGGAGAGGCATGCCCGGATCCCGGCCTCCTCCACCGCATCGGCGGCCCGATCCATGAAGAAGTACATGTCATTGAAGGCGATGGTCCCTGTCCTGATCATCTCAAGGCAGGCGAGCCGTGTTCCCCAGTAGACATCGTCTCCGGTGAGATGGGCTTCGAGCGGCCAGATCTTCTCTGAGAGCCATTCAAAGAGGACCATGTCGTCTGCATACCCCCGGAGCAGGCTCATGGCGGCATGGGTGTGAGTATTGACGAGGCCGGGCATGACGAGATCGCCTGCTGCGTCGATGGTCATCTCCGCATCCCTCTCTTTCGTGTCACCGACGGATCTGATGATCCCGTCCTCAATATGAATGTCGGTCTTTCTTCCGTCCAGAGTGGCGTTTCGAATCAGGATGGATGAACGCTGGTTGTATGGTATCTCCTGGTCTGTCATGCAAGTTCCTCAACAATCTTCTGAAGTATGATGCTTGTGCGCCTGCTTCCTGCCTTTGCGGCGGCAAGAATCGTCTCATAACTGATCGATTCGTCACCGATCCCGTTTGCATAGTTATCGACATTGCAGATGGCGGCAAACCGTATGCCGAGTTCACTGGCAAGTGTCGCCTCGCTTGCCACCGTCATCCCGACCATATCAGCGACCTCTGCGAGTGCCCGGACCTCTGCGGCGGTCTCAAATCTCGGGCCCGTCGTCTGGACATAGGTTCCCCCGATCTGTGCATCCTCATGGATGTCCCCGAGGGTGATGATAAGATCATGGTCAAGGCCGGGCATGACATGAGTGATCGTCCCGTCATGGAATGTCGGGATCGCCCCCCAGCTGATGAAGTCCTGCGGGACGAGGAGGGAGCCGGGATGGTACTTCACCCTGAGTGATCCGACCGATCCGAATGCGATGATCCGGTCGACACCTTTCATCTTCAATGCCGCAAGGTGTGCCTTGTGGTTGATCCGATGAGGCGGCCGGGAGTACTGGTGGCGTGGCACCAGGCAGATCTCCCCGCTATGGACGACCGCTCTTCCGTATGGTGTTGCGACGACCTCCTCCTTCAGCGGGGGGAGATCTGCAAAGAGGAGGCTTGTTCCTCCGATGATGCCTAGCATAGCCTGCACTCCGTGGCTGATCTGACTGCCATTGAAAGAACTGTCTGTTCTCAGGATTATTGAAGGAGACGGTTTTTCCCGGAGCGGGTATGGATACCAGAAGATACTTGAAACCGGAGACCAAACACGGGAGAGAACCCTTTACGATGATAAGCAGGATATAAAGGTTGAATCAGTACGCCCTGTGGTTCACAGATCCTTTTTCGAATCCCTGCACGTGTTGTGTCATCGTTGTTCGGGTTGCTTCTGATCACCTGGTATGGAGATGCCGTCCGTTGATGATGGGGTATCCCTTCGCCCTGGTGGTCGATTCAAAAATGTGGAGATGACGAGATGAAAAGAGAATTGATGATATGTATGATGGGTCTCTTCCTGCTCTTCACCGCGTGCTTTGCGGGATGTGTCGGGGAAAGCCCTGAAGGAATCGATGATCCGATGGTAATCGGGGATCCGGGATCATCTGAACTGCCAGATCAGGAAATGAACGAAGATGACGGATTTCAGGAGGCCCGACCCCATCTGGAGCAGCAGTTGCGTATGGAGGCTGAGCAGCAGCTGATCCAGGCACATCTCACAGATCTTACCGAACAGGCGGATATCCGAATTGATGATGCCGCAGTCGATGGAGGTGCTGATGATTCGGTTGTTGCTGTTGTGAATGGGGAGGAGATCACCAGAAGTACGATGGTCCAGGCAAAAGAGCAGGATATGCAGCAGCTCATGATGATGGGGATGGATTTTGAAGGAGATGATGGTGAAGAGATGCTCGAAATGCTCCGTCACCAGGCAGTCAACAATCTTATTTCAACCACCCTCATCACCCAGAAGGCAGCTGAGCAGGGGATTATTGCTCATGAAGAGGATATTGATGCCGAGTATGACAATCTGGCGATGCAGTTTGGAGGTGAGGATATGCTGAAAGAACAGCTGAGCCAGGCTGGTATGACGGTTCAGGATCTCAGGAGTGAGATTTTGGAGTACCTTCCACTGGATATGTATGTCCAGGCATACCTGGATGAACACCTTGATGATGATATGGTGACGTTTTCCGAGGATGAGTTGCGTGCCCTGTATGAACAGCAGCAATCTGGCTTTCCTCTGATTGAGGAGTAAAACGGATCTTCACCATTCCTCCCGTTATTTTTCCTTGTCGGCTTTTCTGGTTGCGATAGGGTACCCGGAACCGCAGGACACTTCTGCGAAGATTTATATTCTTCTTACCATATATCGGAGCGTATGCCTCAGACGAGATCGATAGAGGAGGTTTTTATTGCCCGTGAGACGATGGAGGGGGCGGGTGTCCGGCTTCACCGGGCCTTCGGTCATGCCCAGATACCACGTTTTGACCCGTTCCTCATGTTTGATGACTTCCGGGGCGATGATCCGGGGGATTATCTCGCCGGGTTCCCCTGGCATCCGCACCGGGGGATTGAGACGGTGACCTATATGCTGGAGGGGAGGGTCGAGCATGGCGACAGCATGGGCCATGCCGGGAGCGTCCCTGCCGGAGGGATCCAGTGGATGACCGCCGGCTCCGGTATCATTCACCAGGAGATGCCAAAGCCGGTCAACGGGCGGATGGGGGGCTTCCAGCTCTGGGTGAATCTTCCACGGAGCCATAAGATGATGAAGCCACGGTACCAGGAGATTTTGGCGACTGAAATCCCCCTGGTGACGCTGCCGGGGGGTGCTGCCGTCCGGGTCATCTGCGGCACGGTCGGCGGGGTCGCCGGTCCGGTCCGGGATCTGATGGCCGACCCGGAGTACCTTGATGTGACGCTTGAGCCGGGGGCGGCCTTTTCCCATCAGGTGGCTCCCGGCTATATGGCGGGTGCGTATGTTTTTGCAGGGTCGGGGAGATTTGATCCACAGAGGGGGGAAGAACATGGAAACAGGAGGATGATCCTCTTTGGCTCTGCCGGGGACAGGGTGGATGTCGCTGCCGGTGACGCGGGGGTCCGGTTCCTCTTCTTCTCCGGGAGGCCCCTCCGTGAGCCGATAGCCTGGGGCGGGCCGATTGTGATGAATACGGATGCGGAACTGAGGCAGGCGTTTGCGGAGTACCGGGACGGGACGTTTATCAGGAGTTGATGCATATCCTAATTCGTGTGAAACAATCCCCGAGCAGAGGGGACTGTCTCGCGGCAGGAGCACCATGATGACCGGAGATAGTGATTCGATCTCAATAGAGCGATGCACGACCCATGAAACCGAGGCATTTCTGGATCTGTACGTGGATCTCTTTTATGAACGTGAACCATTGACGGGATGCATCGGCTTTACGAAGGAGCAGATGGCCTTCGTCGCCAGGAATCTGTATGCAGGATCAAATAATCTCCTGTCGCAGGGTCTCTGCTGGATTGCACGGGATCGTACGGAAGAGAACCGGGGCGTTGGGATTATCGCCTGTGACGATCCGGTTGCGGCAGGCGAGCTCCGGATACCGGAGGGCATCAGTGAGATGGATGCCGAGAAGATTATGGTCGCGATGGGTCTCCTCGAGGAGATCGGCCGCCCCATGAAGGAGAGGCTCGCCCAGGGGGAAGGTACCTGCCTGCACGTGGCTGCGGTCGGGGTTGCACCGGAGTATGAAGGTGCAGGCATTGCGACACGCCTTCTCCAGACGGCGCTTTCGGAGGCGGGGAGCCGTGGCTTCCGGTATGTATTTGCGGAATGCACCAGCCCGGCATCCCGCAGGCTTCATGAGAAGGCCGGGTTTACATGTCTCCATCGTGTGTCTGTGAGCTCGTTCACCCAGAATGGCAGAACCCCGATGCCGGACTGTGATCTGGATATCGACCTGATGGTGAAGAGTCTCGGTGAGGGGGTCATTACAGGAGCTGAGACCGTTTCCAGGTGAACCACTGGCATTGTGGCAGAGGGTACCCTTTATGATCATTCCCTCCTGTCCATGAATAGTTCATAATGGTGTGGCGTTCCTCATTGCTCCGAAGCCTTATCAAGCGATAATCTATCCGATAGTGATTTAAAGAGTATTATTCATTTTTCCGTAAAATACTAATTTCGTAGAAATTAGTAGTTATTGGTTTTTCAGACCAACCTGTATGCACGGATTCTATTTTCGGCATCCCGCTTCTGCCGGGTCTACCGTGGCCTAAAGATCTTGAGCATCGGAGGTATCGCCGTTGCAACAAAGATAAGGGCATACCAGTACCACCTGAGCCGGAGTACCGGGGCGTAAAGCTTTGCAATCATCAGGGTGAAGCCCATGACGCTGATCTTGACGAGTGCCATATCCTTCCATCCGAGTATCTTCATCCGGGAGTCCATCCATCCAAAGAAGTCCATCATCATCTCCTCCGCCGCCACCAGGTGCAGCAGTCCCCCCTCTTCCGGGTGTGTTGATAAAGGTTTGGTGGAGGGGGGGAGTATGCACTCCTGCCGGGTCGTAAATCTGTCAGGTGGCTCCTGCTGAAGGGGATTGGATAATATAGCAGGGCATCCTGAAGGGCAGGTACGCCATGCGTGACCGGCCGGATATCACAGATGAGTCGGTGATGATGAAGTGGATGGCCCTTGAGTTTGGGAGGATGAACAAGGGGATCGTCACCAGCCGCAGAACCCTCGCTGAACTGCTTGCCGAAGTGGCACCGACTGCCGCGACGAAGGGGGGCGGGGAGCACCGCTTCGACCGCAGGGTCCTTGCCGCCCTCGGGGAGAAGCTCCCTCCCGAGATGCACCGCCGGCTCCGGCTTCCAATCCTCTTTCGCCAGGATATGACCGTCGCGAGCGGTGTCTATCTCACTGACGAGGCGGCGGTGACCGCCCTGCAGATGCTGGGTGAGCTCGGGCCGCTCTACCGGATGGAGAAGGGGCGGCTCTGGATCTCGCGCCCGATTGCATACGCGATCCTGCTGAAGTACCCGACCGCGGTCCAGATGATGATCTTCTGAGGGAGAGCGGTGTTCGGAGAAAAGGGTTCGGGGAGAGGTGTGTGGAAACGGTATCCCGAGAGGGGTGTCTGGAGAACAAGTGCGGAGAGCGAAGGCAGGAGGGGGCGCCGTCACGCTTCGCAATCTATGTATCGGTTGCATACATTGGTACTCTCATGAGCCGGTTTGGGAGCCTTGATCCGGAGTTGATACAGAGCGGCGGGTGTACTGATGTCTACTTCCCGCGATGCGAGTCGGTGCTTGAGCGTGCCGGGGTGAACCCGTCTGTCGTGATGGAGGTCTCGGTTGCCTCGCTGCCGCTTGGGTTTGGTATCCTGGCCGGCCTCGATGCGGTCCTCGATCTCTTTGCCGGGATGCCGGTCTCGGTCTCTGCGATGCCGGAAGGCTCGATCTTCTTCCCTGATGAGCCGGTGATGGTGATCTCCGGGAAGTACCGTGATTTCGGACGGTTCGAGACGGCCCTCCTCGGCTTCCTCTGCCATGCCTCCGGGATCGCGACCGCCGCCGCCCATGTCGTCTCGGTTGCCGGGGGGCGGCCGATCTACTCCTTCGGCTCACGACGGCAGCACCCGGCGATAGCTCCCATGATCGAGCGGTCCGCCTGGATCGGGGGCGTTGCAGCGGTGAGCAACACCGCCGCCCCGGAGGATATCCCGCTCGCCGGGACGATGCCCCACGCCTTCGTCCTCTCCTTCGACACCCCGGAGGCGGCGTGGGCGGCATATGCAGAGCATGCCGATCCCGAGGTCCCCCGGATCATGCTCTGCGACACGCTATCGGATGAGAAGGCCGAGGCCCTTGCCGCCGCCCGGATCGGCTGTGCAGCGGTCCGGCTCGACACCCCCCGGTCCCGGCGTGGCGATATCCGGTCGATCATCGGCGAAGTCCGGTGGGAGCTTGACACCCACGGCTACCGCGACGTCCAAATCTTCCTCTCCGGCGGCGTCACCGCAGCCGACGTCGCCGCCCTCCGCGATCTCGTCGATGCCTTCGGGGTCGGCGGCGCCATCGCCAATGCGCCCGTCATCGACTTCTCCGCCGACATCATCGAGAAAGACGGCATCCCCATCGCCAAACGGGGCCGCCGCAGCGGGCAAAAGCAGGTCTGGCGGCTCCCCGGCGGCCACAGGATCACCCTCCCCGCAGGCAGACAGCCCCCCGAGGCCGGGGCAGAGACAGAGAGAGAAACAGGGGCCGTCCCCCTCCTCCAGCCCTGCATCCAGGACGGCCGGATCATCACCGGAACAACCGCCGACGCCGCCCGCCGCCGGGCAGACGAAGAGATGCAGCTCTACGGGGGCGGCGGCCCGCATTTGAGAGGGTAGATGGCGGCTCGGTAGGGGTGTGTTCTCAGTGCCACAGGTGCTGGCACCCCGGTTTCCGGGAGTACGATAAACAATCTATTTATGCGACGCCAGCGAATAGAGTAAGGTCAGTGAGCATTATTGTCACTGGTTATCAGTGTGTATCACTGGGCCGATAGATCAGGGGTAGATCGCTACCTTGGCATGGTAGAGGCCGCGGGTTCAATTCCCGCTCGGTCCATGGATTTTCTGAAGGTTTGTTGTGGGAGCGGAGCGTAATGAGTATGAATAATTCTTCACTCTTCTGACAATGGGATTGAAATCCCCCATTTTATTCAAACAATTGGTCTATTTGATACTATCTCAAAATTGTCATAGCTAAATACCATTTAATTCCAGCAGCAAGGGTGCCTATTATAATTTGACCAATGATATGAGCAAGAGACGATGGCGGTAAAGAGCTATAAATAAAATACTCGATAAATGCTTGTAAATAGTCTTTTGATAACAAATATGGAAGTGTTTTGAAGATAGTTATTAGAAAACCCCCATAAATGTACATTGAAACAGCTCCGACTACAGTAAGAGGAGTGTACAATATATATTTGATTAATCCAGTTTCATAACCCATATTTGAGATTAATTTTACCATATGATAAATCCATTTAATTTAGCTCTACATTGTCATTTTAACCCATCATAATTCTACCCATCTCCGATCCCCTTCCCACCAACCGCCCCGAGAACGCCTACTCAACAATTGACTGCCGGAGCTGCTCGGTGCGTTCTTTTGTAGCTTTGACGCGGGCTTCGATCCGATCTGCATAATCGAAGAGGGCATCGACACGGCGGACGATTTCTTCTTGTTCGGGGGGGGAGCTATCAGCTCCATCGTCCCCGATATCTACAATAACTGAGCACAATAGAACAAATCCGATTCAGATACTCTTTCAATTCCCCCCTCACTTTTTGAATCACCGCATCAAATCCGAAGCCTTAATCCTGCCTCAAAAGAAGAGATCACCTATCCACTGATTACGACGGTCTCACCATGGCACTCAAAAAGACCCAACTCTATAGCTCACTCTGGCAGAGCTGCGATGAACTCCGTGGCGGGATGGATGCCTCGCAGTACAAGGATTACATCCTCACCCTCCTCTTCATGAAATATGTCACCGATAAGAGCGAGCGTGATCCAAATTCGGTGATCGAAGTCCCCGAAGGCGGCGGCTTCTCCGATATGGTCCGGCTGAAAGGAGACAAGGAGATCGGGGATCGGATCAACAAGATCATCAGCAGGCTTGCAGAGGCAAACGATCTCAAGGGTGTCATCGATCTCGCTGACTTCAATGACGAGTCCAGACTCGGCACCGGCAAGGAGATGCAGGACCGGCTCTCGAAGCTGATCGCCATCTTTGATTCGCTTGACTTCAGTGCGAATGGCCCCGAAGGAGACGATCTCCTTGGAGATGCCTACGAATACCTGATGCGTAACTTCGCAACCGAGTCCGGCAAGAGCAAAGGGCAGTTCTATACTCCGGCCGAGGTCTCCAGGATCATTGCGAAGGTGGTCGGGATCGGTCCCAATACCCGCCAGGATCAGACGATCTATGATCCCACCTGCGGTTCCGGCTCACTGCTCCTGAAGGCGGCAGAAGAAGCACCCCGTGGCATCTCGATCTATGGGCAGGAGATGGACAATGCCACCTGGTCGCTTGCCCGGATGAATATGTTCCTCCACAATTACCCGACCCATGTTATCTGGCGGGGGAACACCCTCTCCTCTCCGCACTTCAAAGACGACGACGGCGGCCTGAAGACCTTCGACTTTGCCGTCGCCAATCCGCCATTTTCATCAAAGGCATGGACGAGCGGCCTTGATCCTGAGCATGATCTATTTGGCCGCTTCGATCCCGGTGTACCGCCGTCAAAGAATGGTGATTATGCCTTCCTCCTCCACCTGATAAAATCCCTCAAAAGCACAGGGAAGGGGGCGATCATCCTCCCGCATGGCGTCCTCTTCCGGGGGAACAAGGAGGGTGATATCCGGAGAAACCTCATCAAACGGGGGTACATCAAAGGGATCATCGGTCTGCCTGCCAATCTCTTCTATGGAACCGGCATCCCTGCCTGCATCATCGTCGTGGATAAGGAGAATGCCCATGTCCGGACCGGCATCTTCATGATCGATGCATCAAAGGGGTATGCCAAGGATGGAAACAAGAATCGGCTCCGGTCGCAGGATATCCATAAGATCGTGGATGTCTTCAACCATCAGATCGACCTTCCCGGCTACTCCCGGATGGTCCCGGTTGCCGAGATTGCCGATCCGGCAAATGACTACAACCTGAATATCCCCCGGTACATCGATTCCAGTGATCCGGAAGATCTCCATGATCTCGATGCCCATATGAACGGGGGCATCCCGGATCGTGATATCGATGCCCTGGAGGAGTACTGGGCCGTCTTCCCGACGCTCCGGCATGAGCTATTCAAAGGCAATGGCCGGCCCGGGTACTCGGAGCCGAAGGTCGAAGCCCGTGAGGTCAGGGGGGTGATCCTCGCCCATCCCGAGTTTAAAGCATATGCATCCCGGATTGCGGGGATCTTCAGGGAATGGCGATCCGCCCATGAGCCTCTGCTGAGCGGGCTTTCATCTGAACATAAGACGAAAGAGGTGATCCATACCCTCTCCGAGGATCTCCTGAAGCGGTATGCCAACCTTCCGCTCCTGAGCAGGTACGATGTCTATCAGCGCTTGATGGACTACTGGGCAGAAGTGATGCAGGATGATGCCGGGATGATCATCGCCGATGGCTGGGTCGAGGCGGCCCGCCCCCGTGGGATCATCGAGGATAAGGAGCGGAAGATTAAGGAGACCCCGGATCTGGTCGTCAACCGGAAGAAGTACAAGATGGATCTGGTTCCCCCCTCTCTCATCATCTCCCGGTACTGTGCAGATGAGCAGGAGGGAATCGACCGTCTCCGAATGGAGCAGGAGAATGCCGCCCGCGAGCTTGAGGAGTTCATCGAGGAGCATACCGGCGAGGAGGGGCTCCTTGAGGATGCAAAGAGTGAGGCAGGGAAGATGACAAAAGGCGATCTCAGCAAAAGGCTCAAAGAGATCGGCCGCGATCCCGAGTATGCCGACGAGCGGGACGCCCTCACCCGCTGCCTCTCCCTGACGGATGCAGATTCAGAGGCGGCGAAGGCGGTCAAGACCGCCCAGGCGACGCTTGATGCAGCGGTGCTTGCCATGTACCCGAAGCTCAACGAGGATGCGATCAAGGCACTCGTCATTAACGACAAGTGGTTCGCCTCCATCTGCTCGGCAATCGAAGGCGAAGTCCAGCAGGCAACCCAGCGGCTCGCCACCCGGGTGAAGGAGCTGGACGAGCGGTATGCCGATCCAATGCCGAAGCTTGAGGATGAGGTGGAGGAGTACGCGGCGAAGGTCGAGGAGCATCTGAAGAGGATGGGGGTTGAGTGGGAGTGAGGATGGAGAGAGATGCGATACCGCCATGGAATAGCGATGGGGTGATACCGCCGGTTAATATGCATGATCCGATATCTCACGACCGATCGCCGTATTCAATTTCTTTAACGGATATCATCCTTCGCTTTGGAATCACACCTCGTCGGCAGGCCATCCTGAAAGGGCTCCTGGAGTTCCGTTCTGCATTATATACAGTGGGTATTATCAAGGGTTTTCAGTGGATCGATGGGAGTTTCCTTGAGGATATTGAGAGGATAGAAGAGCGGGATCCAGAGGATATTGATCTGGTCACCTTCTTTCATATTCCTGATGGAGTGACCGAAGAGGGCATTATCGGTTCTGCACCCGGACTCTTCAACCATGAAAGCCTGAAAAGCAAATATCATGTTGATGCATATTTTGTCCGGTTGAACGCGGGTGCACCAGAAATACTGGTTGATTCGGCTGCATACTGGTATAGCCTCTGGTCTCACCGAAGGGATGGTCAATGGAAAGGTTTTTTACAGATTGATCTGTCCAATAATGATGATACGGTTGCTCAGAGAAATCTGGATGAGTTAATGGGTGGAGGAGATTCGGTATGACAACTATTCAGCAGTATGATTATTTACAGGCGGAGCTGTCCACTCTTAATAAAATGCTCACGATGCTTCCCGAATCCAGCTTAATCGAACGTATGAGCCTTGAAGCCCGAAGAAACAATGTAGAGAAAGCTCTTGCGTCACTGGAAGGTCCTGTTCGTCAGCCGGCCCGGTTCAGTCTGACGTTTCGTGGAGCTCCAATATTTGGCAATCACGGAGTTCAAGCTGATTTTGGAGGATTTGCTCTAAAAAAATTTGCTGATGCCGTCCGGGCAATTGGTACAAGTCAGACCGAAACTCTTGGATCACGCGGGGCACTTCCAAATCGTGAGGAATATAAACTGTTGATAACCGGGATTGCCAGAGGTTCATTTGGATTTGTTATTGAGGAACCATCAGAGAATTACAAGCTGACAAAGGAGTTTTCTCCCCTTGAATCAGCAATCCATACAACAATGAGTATCCTCAAAGCATCTGTTGAGACTGATGAAGAGTTAAATGAAGCTCTCTCTGAATCTGATCCGAGGGCAATCAAAGAGCTTCATGACTTTGTCAGGTACCTTGCTGATAACGAGGCAGTATGCACTCTGCAGTCCGGCAGGGATTCATTCAGCTTTTCTGATGTTGGTCAGATTCGCCAGAGTGAGAAGCGACTCAGTGAGGATAATATCCGTGAAGAAGATGTGACCTTCACAGGTGTTTTTCTTGGATATCTCCCGAATAAACGAATATTTGAATTCCGTAAGGGTGATTCTGACGAGGTCATTTCAGGAAGGGTTGATTCTTCAATTGAGGATGCCGGGAAGATCAATCGACAGCTGGATCAACGGGTGATCATTCATCTTCTGGAGAGGAGTGTTGGAATGAGTAAACACCATACATACACACTTACCGGATTTGAGTTTATGGATGGGGTGGAATAATGACGATGGACCGGGATTTTTTTGATTCGCTACAGACGACTCTTCTCAGTGCGAGGCTGTTTTACTTTGGATATCCCGCTTTTTAAAATTGCTACACACTGTGTAGCACATTGAGATGGAGCTATATTCGATTGATTAGGCGAAACGATGAGGTTGAAGCACGGTATGTGCTTGATATTAAATAATGGAATGAAGGATGCATAGTCTGCGATCAGCCGTCGGGAACCATCACGTATTGTTTCAGCAAAGCCAGAAAGAATGGTTGCGTGGGTGTGAGAATGTTTAGAGCAGGTGGGATATGTTCGAAGCTGAACTCCGAACATATGAGAGAGAGCTTCGAACATTTGGTTTCAAGCTCCGAACATTTGAGAGAGAGGTTCGAACATTTGGTTTTAAGCTCCGAACATTTGACAGGGAGCTTCGAACATTTGTCTTTGAACTCCGAACATTTCCATTCGGAAGTTTATGTGTGCGCACATACCTGCTCAGGTGATTTATGTTCGCGCACATAAATTCGCACATAAATCTGTATGAGGGGTGTGTCACATGAATAGAAGAGGCAGCAAAAAGACCCATATTAAATCATGAATGCTCATATCTCATCATAGGAAGTCGTTTGAAAATGCGTGACCCCGAACAGATTCCGGATATAACCGCAGATATGCGTTCATATAATCTGATCTCCGGCTGGCATACGGAGCAATCGGTTTTGGGGATGTGGTGTTCAGATGGCTGGCTGGGCGAAACAGGAGAAGTGACACCGGCGGTGGCACAATTGCGAGGGACACCTGATATGGTTTATTCGGTAATCGACCAACATACTCTGGTCGGAGGGGGAGCGGATGACTGAGCAGGGTGCTGTACCTTCTGGCTATAAGCGGACGGAGATCGGGGTGATACCGGAGGATTGGAAAATTCACCCTCTTGGGGATTTATTCTCTCTAAAAAATGGATTCGCATTTAGTAGTAAATACTTCTCATATTCAGGTCCTATTATCCTTACACCTGGTAATTTCAGGCTTGATGGCGGTTTATATTTTGAGGAGCGAAATACTAAGCGTTTTTCTGGAGTTTATAGTTCTGAAATGATTTTTCGTGTTGGTGATTTGTTGATTGTAATGACTGATTTAACTCCAGGGTGCAATCTTCTTGGTAAACCCGCTTTTATTCTATCAGAGGAAATAATTTTACATAATCAGCGTATTGGAAAAGTTATAATAAAAAATAAGGGCCTTGTTAAATCGTACCTATTTTATTTTTTACTCTCCCGACTTTATCTGGATGTTATTAAGGAGCGGGCAATAGGCACAACAGTACGGCACACATCGAACAAAAGTATTTATAGTGTTCTTATTCCAACTCCACCCCTCCCTGAACAACACGCCATCGCCGCCGCCCTCTCCGATGTCGATGGACTGATCGGGGCGCTGGATGCCCTCATCACCAAGAAGCGGGATATGAAGCAGGCCGCCATGCAGCAGCTTCTGACCGGGAGGACGAGGCTGCCGGGGTTTGAGGGGGAGTGGGTTACAGTAAAAGTTGGAGCTATAGGGACCTTTTCAAAGGGCAGGGGAATTAAAAGGGATGATGTGTCTGATAATGGCTTAGCTTGTATCAGATATGGGGAGTTGTATACGACATATAAAAATTACATTACTTCTCCTGTTTCAAGGATCTCACCTTCCGTTGCCTCAGATGCTTTGCCGATTAAAACCGGGGACTTACTTTTTGCTGGCTCTGGAGAGACTGCTGAAGACATTGGTCAATGTGCTGCTTATCTTGGAACTGAGCAAGCATATGCTGGTGGAGATATTATTGTTCTCAACCCGGAGGGTCAGAATTCAATATACCTTGGTCATCTCATGAATCATGAAAGTGTGACAATGCAAAAAGCACGCATGGCTCAAGGAGATGCTATAGTTCACATAAGTACACGAAGTCTATCTCAAATTGAGGTTGAGCTACCTTCAATAGATGAGCAATTAGCAATAAGTAAGCTTCTTCTTGACATGGACGCCGAGATCGCCGCCCTTGAACGCCGCCGGGATAAGTCCAAGGAGATTAAGCAGGGGATGATGCAGCAGCTCCTGACCGGGAAGGTGCGGCTGGTCGCCCCGGAAGAGATTGGTGACCATAATAACATGGTGCAAGCATGAGCAGTTTTGATAGTACAAAAGCTTCACTCAGCTCTATTTTGAGTGATATCTGTGCAGGGAAGATCCAGTTGCCGGATTTTCAGCGAGGATGGGTATGGGATGACGATCATATCCAGGATCTTTTAGTGAGTATCAGCCGCTCCTTCCCGGTGGGTGCGGTGATGTTTCTTGAGACCGGTGGAGAAGTGCGTTTTCAGACACGGCCTGTTGAAGGGCTTGAAAAGAAATTGAATGGAGGGGTGCAGCCGGAGAAGCTTATCCTTGATGGTCAGCAGCGCCTTACCACCCTGACGCAGGCACTCTCTCTCACAGAACCCGTCGATACCCGGACATCCAAGGATAAGAAGATTAAACGGCATTATTATTTCGACATCAAAAAAGCTGTGGATGCCCCCTATGATCTGGCTGACGCTATTATTGCAGTGGATGAGAAGAAGCAGCTCCGAACCAATTTCGGCCGTGATGTGATGCTGGATCTCTCCACACAGGAACTTGAGTGCAAACAGCTCTGTTTTCCCTGTGATCAGGTGATGAACTCCGATCAGTGGGAGTACACATTGCATAAAGTGGCACCGGAACATTTTGGCATCTATATGACGTTTCGCAATGAAATCCTCAACTCATTCAGAACGTATCAGTTGCCGGTAATTCAGCTGACAAAAGCAACCTCAAAAGAAGCTGTCTGTCTTGTTTTTGAAAAGGTGAACACCGGCGGTGTCAAACTGTCTGTGTTTGAACTCGTTACGGCAAGTTATGCGGCAGATGGCTACAATCTTCGTGATGACTGGTTTGGATCATCTATCCGCAATGTGGAATCCCGACAAAAACGGATTGCCGCAGATCCATTGCTGACAGAATTGGAAGCACCCGAGTTTTTACAGACTGTAACCCTCCTCCATACGCATGAGTTGAGATTGTCCGATATTGAGGCAGGAAAAATCGATAAACAGGTACGCCCGGTAAGTGCAAAACGGGTCGATGTATTAAAACTCCCTCTGAGCGCCTGGCAGAAATATGCTGATGCTGTAGAAAAGGGTTTTCAGCTCGCAGGGAGGTTTCTGCGAAAGGAGTTTTTCTACCACCGCCGTGAACTCCCCTATAGTACCCAGCTTGTGCCTCTGGCGGCAGTCATGGCTCAACTTGGTGATCGCTGGCTTGAGCCGCGGATCTATGATAAACTCTCCCGGTGGTTCTGGTGTGGTGTATTAGGCGAACTCTATGGCGGTGCGGTTGAAACCCGCATGGCAAATGATTACGAAGAGCTGCTGGCCTGGTTTGAAGATGATGCAGCAATACCACGCACAGTCCGCGATGCAACCTTCCATCCGGATCGGTTCAATACACTCCGCTCCCGTCTGAGTGCCGCATATAAAGGGCTTAATGTACTGTTCTTACGGCAGGGTGCGCAGGACTGGTTCTGGAAAGCCGGAATCAAAGAGCTGGATGCCGACGATATCAGACTTGACATTCATCACATCTTCCCGCAGGCATGGTGCCAGCAACAAGGAATTCCAAAGGAACAATACGATTGTATCCTAAACAAGACGCCGATATCCTTCAAGGCAAACCGCAAGATCGGTGGAGATCCGCCTTCAAGCTATCTTCAACGTATCCAGAATGAGAAACAGGTGCAACTCAGAGATGAGGATATGGACACATTGCTTGCCAGCCACGCACTTAACCCGACGCTCTTACGAAATGATGATTTTAAAGCTTTCCTCGAAGATCGTCGCGTCAGGTTAAGCAGACTCATAGAGGGGGTCACTGGCAAATCCGTGAGCCAGATTGCCGAGGGTGGCGAGTACGAATACAGGGATGATCTGGAAGTAACCATGGGGTGAATCTTGCTTTGATATCCGAGGACGCTTACAATATGTCCGGGATGGCAGGTCTGATGCTCTCGTTCCATGCGAATCCTTCGCACCTGCAAGCAGCTGGTTTGGGTGAGGATAGAACTACCCCAATCACTGTCCCAATCACTACCCCAAAAAGTACCCTGAAAAGTACCCAGAAAAGTACCCAATTAAAATTGCTCTCCGTAACACTGGATAAGCCCGATATACCAGATCAAGACCTGGCAGATGCACACCCATGACCGAGACAGAATCCATCGAGTACAAACAGTCCTGGCGGGACGAATACCTCAAATGGATCTGCGGATTTGCCAATGCTCAGGGCGGCAGGCTCTATATCGGCATGGATGATGCCGGTCTCTGGGTGGAGTTTCCATACAGAATGGAGGATAGATCGGGGGGTACTAGGGAAGAAAACAGGAAAGAAACTAGGGAAGAAACCAGGGTGATAGCGAGGGAAGAAACCGGAGAGCAGATCATCACTCTGATAAAGGCGGATTCGTCTATCACCATGAAAGAAATGGCAAAGAGGCTTGGAATCAGTCAAAAAGGTATCGAGTGGTAGATTCAGCAGCTGAAGAAGACGGTGGGGTTACAACGCATCGGTCCAGACAGAGGCGGCCACTGGGAGATCATAGAAGGGAATGACGATCAGGTCGAATAGACGGCCGGATGCGGATTCCAGAAGAGATACCACCTTCCGGTCTCTCCTCTCCATTGGGAATCATTTATAAACTCCTGGGGTGATGAAGATCTACGGGGATTTAAAAGGATGCTCAATTCCGTGGAACTGAAGAACTTCGGCCCGATCACCCATCTAAACTGGCAGGATATCGGTTCAATAAACCTTATAATCGGTGGGAACGGGAGTGGCAAGACCTTCCTCCTCAAGGCATTGTACTCAGCCGTAAAGACGATGGAAGAGTATCGGCGTGGGGATGACCAGCGATTGGCATCTGAGATCCTTGCTGAGAAGCTCTACTGGACCTTTCAGGCAGAAAAAATAGGTGATCTCGTCACCAAAGGGGTGTCTGATCCACTCTCCTGCTCAATCACCCTCAACCAGGAGATCTTCAGGTACTGCTTTGGAAAGGATGCGACGAAGAAGTTCCAGAAGATCTCCGAGATACGAGAATCACGAACGAGCAATTCGATCTTCCTTCCTGCCAAAGAGGTCCTCTCCATCCATCATATTATCCTCAAATCACGTGAGCAGGATCAGGTCTTCGGATTTGATGATACATACCTTGACCTTGCCCGTGCACTCAGCAGATCAACCCGATCCGGCAGAAATTACCCGGAGTTTGCAACATCCAGAAAGAGCCTCAAAGATCTCATCGGAGGAAGGCTTGAGTATGACGAAAACGACGCCAGATGGGTCTTTCAAAAGGGGAAACAGAAATTCTTAATCGGTGTTACATCAGAAGGAGTCAAGAAGATCGCCATCCTCGATACACTCCTTGGCAACCGGTACCTGGATACGGAATCGATCATCTTCATCGATGAACCTGAGGCTGCCCTTCACCCGGTTGCAGTCTCAGAATTCCTTGAGATCATCTCGATCCTTGCCAGCAGAGGAATTCAGTTATTCCTTGCCAGCCATTCATACTTTGTTCTGAAGAAACTCGCCCTGATAGCCCAGAGGAATGAGGTTCCAATACGGATCATCGCCGAAGAAGACGGTGAGTGGCAGTCTGCGAATCTGATAGATGGTCTGCCTGAGAATAAAATCATAGATGAATCAATCCGGCTTTATGAAGAAGAGGTGAAGCTCGCATTCCGCTAAATTCAGTTTTCATTGAGGAATCAGGGATGCAGTTTGGACCCTTTCCTGAGGAACATTGTTTCTGTATCGATCGAAGCAGTCTCTACCAAAGAATACAGAAAGAGGTGAAGATGGCAGATTTCCTGCTTCTCAAGGAGAGGAGGGATTTTGCACCTGTTGTTTGGGTTGTTGAGGCAAAATCAAGCAATCCACATACTGAGGCAAATCTATCCGGTCTCAATAACTATATCTCAGAAATCGGAGAGAAGCTTGAGAATGCGGTGAATCTCTGGCTTGCATTAGGATTGGGACGTCATGGTTTGGCAAAGAATGAACTGCCCGCACCTCTTCGGGATCCCGATCTCTCTGCCATCGGGTTCCGACTGGTTCTTGTCATCAGGGACTGCGAGAATGCAGATCTCCCACAGCTTCAGGATGCTCTGCTTCAGAGACTTCGACGAACTATCCGTCTCTGGGCGATGGGAGCCAATGTGGTTGTTGTAATGAATGAAAAGATGGCTAGAAAGCATGGGTTGATCAGGCTATCATGATCCCAATCCGCATCTTCATAAGCAGCGTGCAGGAGGAGTTTGCCGAAGAGCGGGCCGCCCTCCGTGACTATCTTCGGGGGGATGCCCTGATGCGGCGGTTCTTTGAGGTCTTCCTCTTTGAAGATCTGCCCGCAGCTGACCGCCGCCCCGATACCACCTACCTGGAAGAGGTGGGGCGGTCTGACTTATATGTCGGCCTCTTTGGTGAAGAGTATGGCAATGAAGATGCAGAAGGGATCTCAGCCACAGAGCATGAGTTTGATTTTGCATCATCAGAAGGGAAATACCGTCTGATCTATCTGAAGGGAGCCAGCGATGCAGTTCGCCATCCAAAGATGCAGGCTCTCATCGGCAAGGCGCAGGCGGGACTTATCCGAAAGCGGTTCAATACATCTGCGGAGCTGGTTGCCGGTCTTTATGCGGCACTTGTCGAATATCTGGAAGAGAAACAGCTGATCCGCTTCTGTCCCTTCGATGCTGCTCCCTGCAAAAAAGCCACACCCGATGATCTTGACCACGAACGGATCGCATGGTTCCTGAGAACTGCGAGGCGTGCCCGACAGTTCCCACTTCCAGAAGATGCCTCTCATCTGGAAGTTCTTGAACACCTGAAACTGATCGACAATGGGTATCTGACAAACGCATCTATTCTCCTCTTTGCCAGAAAGCCGCAGGACTTTCTCCTTACTTCTGAAGTGAAATGCGCCCACTTCCATGGAACCGAGGTCGCAAAACCGATCCCTTCCTACCAGGTGTACAAAGGTACAGTCTTTGAACTCGTTGATCAGGCGGTTGACTTCGTCTTAAGCAAGATCAATCTCTGGGTTGGCACCCGTGCAGAAGGTCCGCAGGCCCCGGTCCGCTATGAGATCCCAAAAGAGGTGGTCACAGAGGCGATCGTAAATGCAGTTGCCCACCGGGACTATACGAGCAACGGGAGTGTGCAGGTGATGCTCTTTGCTGACCGGCTGGAAGTCTGGAATCCCGGAAGACTCCCGCCAACCCTGACGCTTGAGAGGCTGCGGGTTGCTCATGGGTCGGTGCCGGGCAACCCGCTCCTCGCCGAACCGATGTACCTGACCCGGTATATCGAACGGATGGGAACAGGGACGCGGGACATGATCAGGCGGTGCGTGGATGCCGGACTACCAGAGCCTGAATTTGAGGTCACTGACGGATTCATGATCACGATAAGGCGTAGTAAAAGCGATGGAATCACTCCATCGAAGAAGGCAGATCAAGTCACGGACCAAGTCACGGACCAAGTCACGGACCAAGTCAGAAAGATACTGTCACTCTGTGAAGAGGAGATATCCCGGCAGGATCTTCAGAAACGTCTGAAACTGAAAGGGATCGTTAATTTCCGAAGATTGTATCTCAAACCCGCAACTGATGCCGGCCTCGTAGAGATGACAATCCCGGAGAAACCCAGAAGCCGATTGCAGAAATACCGCCTGACGAAGAAGGGCCGGGATCTGCTGGCTGCAATAAAGAATGAGGAATGAATGGATGACGGGCGTCGGCGAACGTGAGATACGGGCACAGGGACGGGTGATCGGCTTCTTTCGGGATACACTCGGCTACACCTGCCTCGGTAACTGGCATGACAAAGAGAGAAACGGCAGTATCGAGGAGACCCTGCTCCGGAACCGGCTCTCCCGGCAGGGGCATGAGGATCGGATCATCGAAAAAGTCCTCTATGAACTCGGGAGAGCTGCGACTGTCGGGGGTGTTCGTTCCCTCTATGATGCAAACCGGGAATTCTACAGCCTTCTCAGGTACGGCGTGAAGGTACGTCCTGCAATCGGGGAGCCGCATATCACCGTCTGGCCGATTGACTGGCAGAACCCTGGGAGGAACGACTTTGCCATCGCAGAAGAGGTCACCATATTCGGGGAGAATACCAAGCGGCCGGATATCGTCCTTTATGTCAATGGCATCGCCCTTGCAGTACTGGAACTGAAACGCTCCACCGTCTCGGTGACGGAAGGTATCCGGCAGAGCCTTGACAACCAGAAGAAGGTCTTCATCCGGCCGTTTTTTGCAACCATTCAGCTGGTGATGGCAGGCAATGAGACCGAAGGGGTCCGGTATGGCACCATCGAAACCCCGGAGAAGTACTATCTTCGGTGGAAAGAGGCCGATGCACACCCGGATGCAGCCGACAATCCTCTCCTCCGGGAACTTGGCCAGCTCTGCAGGAAGGAGCGCCTCCTTGAGCTGATCCATGATTTTATCGTCTTTGATGCCGGGACCAAAAAGACCTGCCGCCACAACCAGTACTTCGGGGTAAAAGCCGCACAGGAGCGGGTAAGGCAGCGTGAAGGCGGGATCATCTGGCATACCCAGGGGAGCGGGAAGAGCCTGACGATGGTCTGGCTTGCCAAATGGATCAGGGAGCATATCAAAGGTTCCCGGGTTCTCCTGGTCACTGACCGGATTGAACTGGATGAGCAGATCGAGAAGGTCTTCACCGGGGTCAGCGAGGCGATCTATCGGGCAAAGAGCGGATCAGATCTCGTCAACGTCCTCAATACAAACGAAGAATGGCTGATCTGCTCCCTGATTCATAAGTTCGGACGGGGTGAGGAACTCACAGAACAGGATGTCGATCAGTACATCAGGGATATCCATGCACATCTCCCCAAAAATTTCCGTGCCAAAGGCGAGATCTTCGTCTTCATCGATGAGTGCCACCGGACACAGTCGGGTCTGCTCCATGAGGCGGTGAAGGCCCTCCTCCCGGATACGATGATGATCGGGTTCACCGGCACGCCCCTTTTAAAGAAGGACAAGAAGAAGAGCATTGAGATCTTCGGGCCCTATATTCATACCTACAAGTATGATGAGGCGGTCCATGATGGCGTGGTCCTCGATCTCCGGTATGAGGCACGGGATATCGACCAGAACATCACCTCCCAGGTAAAGATCGACCAGTGGTTCGAGGCAAAAACAGCAGGTCTCACCGATTTCGCACAGGCAGAACTTAAAAAACGCTGGGGCACGATGAAGAAGGTCCTCAGCTCACAGGATCGGCTCCAAAAGATCGTCGCTGACATTCTCCTCGATATGGAGATGAGGGACCGGCTGAGAAGCGGCCATGGAAACGCGATGCTTGTTTCGGGGAGCATCTATTCTGCCTGCCGGTTCTTTGAGATGTTTCAGAAGACCGATCTCAAAGGGAGATCTGCGATCATCACCTCATACAAGCCCTCACCTGCGGATATCAAGGGCGAGGAGACAGGGGAAGGGCTGACCGAGAAGCTGCGGCAGTATGATATCTATCGAACGATGCTCGCCGAATACTTCGATGAGCCAGAAGATACGGCGATGTATAAAGCCGAGATCTTTGAGAAAGAGGTGAAGAGGCGGTTCATCGATGAGCCGGGGCAGATGAAGCTCTTAATTGTCGTTGATAAACTGCTGACCGGCTTTGACGCACCGCCTGCAACCTACCTCTATATCGACAAGCAGATGCGGGATCATGGCCTCTTCCAGGCGATCTGCCGGGTGAACCGGCTGGATGGGGACGATAAGGAGTACGGCCATATCATCGACTATAAAGATCTCTTCAGGTCTCTTGAACGCTCGATCAAAGACTATACCGGAGGGGCCTTCGAGGATTTCGATGAAAATGATGTCAGGGGTCTCCTGAAAGACCGGCTTCTGAAAGGGCGTGAACGCCTGGAAGAGATTCGTGAGGCGATCAAGGCACTCTGCGAACCAGTTGAGCCGCCCCGTGCGAGCCGGGACTATATCCGGTACTTCTGTGGTTCAAGCGATGATCCCCTTGCCCTGAAACGAACCGAGCCCCTCCGTGTCGATCTCTATAAGCGGGCCGGAACATTTCTCCGGAGATATGCCGACATCGCAGGAGAGATGCGTGAGGCCGGCTATACCGATCAGGAGGCACGGGTGATCAGGGGTGAGGTCGCCCACTTCGAGAAGCTCCGTGAGGAGATCATGCGGGCAAGTGGCGACTATATCGATCTGAAACGCTATGAACCGATGATGCGCCATCTCCTTGATACCTATATCCGGGCAGAGGAGAGTGAGGTCATCTCGGCATTCGATGATCTGACGCTCGTCCAGTTGATCAATATCCGTGGAGAAGCGGCGATCGAGGCGCTTCCGGAAGATATCAGGAGGGATCATGAGGCGGTCGCAGAGACGATCGAGAACAATGTCCGGAAGATCATCCTCGATGAGATGCCGGTCAATCCGAAGTACTATGAGAAGATGTCCGAGCTCCTGGACTCTCTGATCCATGAACGGAAGCAGCATGCACTGGATTACCGGGCATACCTGGGAAAGATCGTCGAGCTGGCACGGAATGTGAGCCAGCCTGAAAAAGAGGTATCCTACCCTTCCGCACTCACCACCCCGGCACTCCGGTCACTCTATGATAACCTTGTAACAGGTGAGAACCAGGCGTTGGCCGAGCTTGCTCCGTATGGTGATCGGAGGGCTGAAAACCCGCGTGCAGAGATGGCAATCGCCCTTGATACCGCCATCAGGGAGACGAAAAAGGCGGGATGGCGGGGGAACAAATTCAAGGAACGGGAAGTGCTGGGTGCCATCCGACAGGTCCTTGGCGATCATGAACCGCTGATCGGGCGAATCTTTGAGATAGTGAAGAATCAGCGTGACTACTGAGAAGCATCGGATTGAGGTCTCAGGCATTACCGTTGAGATCACCAGGAAGAAGATTAAGAACCTTCACCTCGGGGTCTATCCACCTGAAGGTCGCGTACGGGTCTCCGCCCCGCTCTTCCTTGATGACGACGCGATACGGCTTGCCATTATCTCCCGGCTGAAATGGATCAGAAAACAGCAGAAGAAGTTTCTCGACCAGGATCGCCAGTCCCAACGGGAGATGATCACAGGCGAGACCCATTTCTTCCAGGGGAGGCGGTACCGGCTGGATCTCATTGAAGCAGATCTCCCTCCCCGGGTATGCCTGCGGGGAACGACCACAATGGAGTTGAGGGTCCGCCCCGGAACCGGCCGTGAGAAGCGGGAGGAGATCCTCTATGCCTGGTACCGGAAGCAGCTCAAAGAGCAGATACCTCCACTCATCGCCAAATGGGAAGAGAACACCGGTCTCCGTGTGTCAGAGTGGGGTGTCAGGAGGATGAAGACCCGCTGGGGAACCTGCAATACTGATGCCCGCCGAATCTGGATAAACCTGGAGCTGGTGAAGCGCTATCCCCTCTGCCTTGAGTATATCATCCTCCATGAGATGGTCCATCTCATCGAACGGCGGCATAATGAACGGTTCAGGGAATTGATGGACGGCTTCATGCCGGGATGGCGCCGGTACAAGGAAGGGCTGAAGGAGATTCCACTGACAGAGGAGTACTGGGAGGAATGATTCCTGTCAATGGCCGATAGTATTTCTATTGCCTCCTGTAATTATCACGCTGGTTTTTTCACGATGCGCCCCACAACCCGGTTATCTGCCCTTTCTGCGCATATTTCTGGATCTCTGGCGGACTTCATATTATTTGCCGCTACCGGATTGTAGATTCGCATCAGGTTCTTGTCACTGTCGGACATTGGAATCATCTCTTATTCATCTGGACCGAGTTCTGCTCTCTAATTTTATGTAATATTGTACCCCCGGCTGCATACCGCTCTGTCTGGGCGAGGACATTCTGCGGCCCGAGCGTCAGCCGCTTCGCCTCGACGATGCCGAGGATCTCGCCATCGAGAGCGAGGGCGTAGTCGGCAGGACCGTTTTTCGTCGGATACTCTTCAATGGCAGACCGGGTGTACTGGTCGAGGGGTATCCCCTCCCTGTATGGCACCACATCCCACCCGGCAGCATGTAAGAGGGGATCGATCAGCTGCTTGCGGGTCTGGTGTTCGGTGAGATCCATGGGGTGTGTCCTCCGGGGGAGCGGTTGTGAAAACAGTTTGATTTATTGGCTTTATGTTAATTAGGAATGGCTGGTGTGATAAAGATCGTGAAAATGGGTTGGGAGGAGGAAGGAGTGGTTAATCACAGATACCTGAGTGGATTACTCGAAAGCAACAAAAGGATTCTTTAAAAGCAATCTCAATTTCATCGATTCCCCCTCGTTCAATTCGCCTTTTCAATTCTTTGAATTAACAGAGAGCTCAATAGTTTAGCAGGACTATAACCCCTCAAAGATACCAATTTTTGACGGGTTATAACCCATCGAAAACATATCTTTATGCAGGGATATAACCAATCAAAATATCATGCCTTCCCCCCCTCCACACTCCGACTCCTCCGGGAACCCCGGCTCTCATAGATCTCCGGGCTCCCCTCCACCCTTGGGCATTCCTCCGCTCCTCGATATCCTTGTCGCTCAAAATCCGTGGTGGAGCGGGCGGGACTTCTCAGCTCTGGCGGGTATCTGCCGTGAACGCTACTTCAAAAAGATTCGGGCCTATCACGACTCCGGGGAGATCGTGGTCCTGAACGGGGTGCGGCGCTCAGGCAAGACCACCCTCCTCATGCAGATGGTTCAGGACATGATCAATGAAAGGGGTGTAGATCCACGTTCGATCCTCTTTGTCAATTGTGATGAGCCTGCGATCACACAGCTTGAGAATCCGCTTGATCAGGTACTCGATACCTATAGGAGAGAGGTATACAGCAGAGAGGGTGCGACCCTCGTCTTTGATGAGATTCAGACAATCCCCGGATGGGAGCGGTGGATCAAGGCTGTCTATGATCGGAAACAGTTCAGGCTGGCTATATCGGGCTCCTCCTCCTATCTCCTCGACTCACAGGTCTCACAGCTGATCAGTGGCAGATACCTCTCTCTCCAGGTCTATCCACTTGATTTCTCAGAGTATCTCCTCTTTCACGGAATTGACGGGATAGCCGATCCTGTCCTGCTCGCCAGTAAAAAATATGAGATTTTGGAGCTTTTCCATAGATATCTCTATGAAGGTGGTTTTCCGCAGACAGCCCTTCGGAAGAACGATTCGGTCAGGGAGGATCAGCTCAGGGCGTACTATGACAGTATCGTCTACCGTGATATCATCCGGGAGAATGATGTGAGAAACCAGCGGGCATTGGGTGATCTTCTGGCGTACCTGATGACGAATTTCACATCACCATACTCGTACCGAAAACTGGTTGATCTCCTCGGTGTTGATCCGGAGACGATCAAGGAATATATACGATATGCAGAGATGGCACAGATCCTCTTTGAGGTTCAGTACTTCAGCTACTCGCTGAATGTGCAGGCACGAAACAACAAGAAAATCTATTGTATCGATAACGGACTCAGAAACGCAGTCTCTTTCTCATTTTCGAAAGATGCCGGGCGATGTGCCGAGAATCTCGTCTATATAGAATTGCGGAGGCGTGGGTATACACCCTATTACTGGAATAGGACTTACGCATAACCCTCCGAAAAAAATTTAGAGCGCATACTTTGGATCCTTTAGGTAGTCGGCGATAGCATTAGACTGGATCTCCCATTTTGCCTGATAGATTGTGATGTCTTGCTGTTGATTTACAGCCTCTAACCGGATATATGCCCGAATCGAGCAATTAATGTGATTTTTCTGCCCAGCTGCCTTTCGAACTTTACAATCTTCTACGCAACATAGCTCTTTCAGAGCACGATGGTAGTTTTCAATAGACCAGCATATCGCCTGGAGGTTTTTCCTGTC
>NZ_JALJYG010000011.1 GCF_024170505.1 Methanocalculus alkaliphilus | reverse complement strand
GAAATGATGGGGAAGAGATCGCTGGGGATGGCTGATTGTTGATTCGGAGTGATGAAATTCAACGGATCATGGGAGCTGCCTCGCAAAGTGAGATGCCTCCACTTTCTCCCCATTATTCCCGCCCTCTTGAGTCGTGCGACAGCCTCATATATCGCTCTCTTTTCACCCCATCACCTTACTGCTACCGGACCGCCTGGCTCTCTACACTGTTTATCTCATCGTCTATCTCAATGAATAGCGGGATATGAATAATCAGCCAGTTGATGAATGGATACAGTTCGTTATAAATCTGATCATCACAACGTTCCTCGAGTATCTCAGCCAGGGTATCCAGATTGGCTGGCCAGTAGGCTATAGTAAACCCATGCCCGCGGTATGTCCTGACTGCCCAGAGAGCTGTTTCAACGAGGACGTTCGGTTCATAATGGCGAAAGAGCGATGCGAGAAAACGGCAGAGATTCCGTGAGTTATTCTCCATCATCTGTATATTGTCCGGACCGATCAGCCTCTCAACATCCGGCCGCCCTCTCATCCGGTTATTCAGTTCTGCTGCTATCACAGCATGGGTCTCTTCGAAGTGTATGGCTGCCTGATTCCCAGGCTGCATCAGTTTTTCTGCCGATTCAATCAGTCTCTCCTTTGTCATCACTAATCCCTCCTTTCATGAATCTAACAATGTATATTCATACTTTGGCACAATTCATCCCGATTTTCGAAGAACCACGTGAGATACACCGGAACTCATTCCGGCTTATCCGGAACAAGTACTGAGTCAGGGAGCGTAAACCCAATGGTGGATCCAGTCCCTAATGCACTCTCGACATACATCTTTCCGCCATGTGCTTCAACAATCTTCCGTGAGATGGTCAGACCAAGACCAATACTTCGCTCCCCATCTCTCTTTGTTCTACCACTACCTGAGAATGGGCTGAAGAGTTTTTTCTGGATCTCAGGCGGGATACCAACACCTCTATCCTCTACCTGGAACCTGATCTCTTCTTGTATACGCAGGCTTCGGATGATCACGGTTCCTCCTGAAGGTGAGTGTTCAATAGCATTACTGCCAAGGTTGGTTAGAACCTGCTCAATCTTCCCCCTATCGATTCTGAGGCTCACCAGATCCGGATCTGTTATGGTCTCCAGGGCAATGTTCCTTTTTTTTGCTGCCGGATAAAGGTTCTGCTGTACATCCCAGAGCAGATCCGGGATATCAACCTGCTGGATATTCATTCTGAGCTGGCCGGATTCTATGATGCTGACATCGAGGAAGTCATTGATCACCTGGCTCATCCGTGCAGCGGCAGTTCTGATCCTCCTGAGCATTTTTGTTTCATCGGAGTCTTCCCCATCCGGGACTCCATCAAGGAGGAGATCACTTGAGATCATTATGATCGTAACCGGATTGCGGAGATCATGGGAAGCCATCCCCAGGAACTGGTTCTTCATCTCATTCAGACGGGCCTGTTCGGAATTATTCTGATTCAGTTCCCGGGTCATAGTGGTAAGCTCCTGATTCAGTGCAAGGATCTCTCTGATCAATACTTCAGAGCCAGCTGAATCTCTCTGCCCGAATATGATGTGGCCATTCTGAGTATTATAGATATGAATCTGAAATGATAGGGGTTTTCCATCTGCCGTTCTGATATTCATCAGATGTGGGGGAGATCCAGTTCTCCATTGGTCGAGGATACTCCTGGTATCAGTATCTCTGGTAGATCCATGGAGAAGGAGTGTGGAGAGGTGTTTGCCTGAGAGTGGGATCCCGGCTATCGTTTCTGTATACCGGTTTGTATACGAGATTATCCCCTCACGATTGAGAATCAGCATCATGCATTCTGCATCATCGGCGAGATACCGAAGTGCGTATTAGGTTATTTCACATTCGGCCAGAGCGTACTGATCACTGGTCATGGTACTGCTCCATAACGCTCTCCAGGACCTCTATCGAGGGGATGTAGATGACTGTGGAGTATTCTGCTAATGCCCTGGTACCTCCCCACCTGAATGCCTGGCCCCCAACAAGTATGGGGAGATCGGGGTGCAGCGCTGTGATGCGGTCAAGTGTCGCCAGGAGGATTGGGAGGTTGAAGTAGATAGAGAGCGAGAGAGCGACGAGATCAGGTTTTTTCTCATCAATCATGATGAGCAGATCCTGAACCGGGGTGTTTGCACCGAGGAAATATCCGCGCCATCCGTTGAGCTCGAAGAGATCAGCAACCATCCGGGCACCGAGCTGGTGGTATTCATCTGCTACACAGGCGACGATGACAGAATGTCTTCGAAAACCTCCTTCAAAGATCTTCGGCTCAATAAGAGCCATCAGCCGTTCGGTGATGGCAGTAGCCAGATGCTCAACAGATACGGAGATCAGATTCTGCTCCCAGAGCTCTCCTGTCCGGTATAGTGACCGCTGGAAAAGGTTCAGGTAGAGATCTGGAATTTGGATATCCTTGTTGATAAGCTCCTGAACAATCTCCATGCAAGGGATGCGATCTCCTGCAACCAGAGCATTGAGATAGCTCAGATAGATCTCTTCAGTCACCAGAGAACTCATTTTATTTCCTCCTTTTGCTTATCTCCTCTGTTTATTGCACTCGCAAAACTCACCCTTCTTCCATACCCCCTCCGGCACTACAATCTCAAACCTCGCCTCTTTGCCGTAGGTTCCGGTCTCCTGAATTGTACTCCCGGTGATGGCGAGGATCTCGCGGGCGAGGACGATTCCAAAGCCGTTTTTCTGCCAAAGCCACCGAAAAAGTTTTCCTCTATCTGATCTCCCGGGATGTCGGGCTCATCATCCACAAAGAAGATTAAGAGGGCTTGATCGGAGGTATTGACCATTAAACTATAGTAGACTCGGAAACGGATTAACATTTTTGGTAACTGTAAGCTATACCTGCAAGCCACCGTGGGCATAAAGGGTTCTCTCCTGAACACCCCTTTGATGGCGGCAAGTATAGCTGACCAGTTACAATTCGACAATGTTGTGGGTTCAAACAGTTTGTTTGAGATCAGAACGGATCAAAAGATATCTCCTCTACTGTAGCGAATGTGCATATGTCTTGATAGAACGAGTCCCGAACATCCTCCGGGGGGTACTGCCATCCCCCCTTCGGCGTTCGGTGGGGGCAACCTGAAGGTCACCAAGCGGGGCTGATCGCCCCGCCAGTGAGGATAGTCGGCGCTTCGCGCCCCACCTCTTGTTACTAGTCTCTCTCCCATCTCAACTACAGTTTCTCATTCACTGTCGCTTGTGTAGAAAGGGATCCACAGTGAGGATGACACCAGAATACCCAGTTGATATTTGCTCAGGGATCAGGGAAGTTGGCGATCAGAAATTTGGTGAAGAGTCAATATCCTGTCTGATCTGATCAAGAGTGCGGCAACAAAATGTATTCGACTCCACAAGCATACAGACCGATTTGAGACATGAATGGAAACAGGTGTGAACTAACCGACAACTAAGAAACAACCCGAAATAGGAATCAACAAGCATAATGACCGATTTGAGGCATGGATGGAAACAGGTGTGAACTAACCGACAACTAAGAAACAACATAAAATCGGAATCCACAAGCATAATGACCGATTTGAAGCATGGATAAAACAGGTGTGAACTAACCGACAACTAAGATGGATCTAAAAGTTTACATAGAGATATTTCACTATCCAACTATGCCCAGTAAGGTACATATGATCGATATTTATCTGAGGATTTTGGATTTGATAATCGAATTACACCAGCATCCAGAGCTTCACGGATGTATTTTGAAACTGATGACTTTAACTTTGGATCAATTCCAAATCGCTCCCGAACAGATGAATTTACAAGTGTTTCCCGGTTCATATATCTGAGGCAGGCATGCTGATAAATTGCCCGTATTCTGTCTCTTTTATCCATTTCAGAGAGCTTGCGTGGAGCAAAGAGCACCACACGGGTAAAGCCGGGTGGAACCTGGAATAGTGGTGCGGGCAGGTGATGAAGCTCAACCTGGGTGATGACTTTATCGATGCCACTCCCTCGCTCTTCACAAAGGCTGAACCGGCGCATCAATGATGCCAGATGCTCGTTTCGGGAAGTCGGGGGCGTATCCAAAAAGCGTTCAGTATCAACAAGGGGCTCCCCGGGATTTGTAATCTCGATCCGGTTTGAGAAGATCTCGACCATCGGCCCTGTTCCAGTTGTATAGAAGTCCTGGTGAATCAAGGCATTAGCGACCAGCTCACGAACTGCAATCTCCGGGTAAAGGTGAATGGTCCTGCGTATTCCATCTTCGATGACCTCCCCTGACGGCAGCAGGTTCCTGATTTGGGACATGATCTCAGAGAATCCGTTTCCGTATCCCTTTTCGATCTCAATCTCCCGCTCACCCTCTATCCTTCCTGTGCCATTGTACCTGATAATCCTGAGCTTCTTTCGCCAGAGTTTATCAAATGGTGAGAGCTTTTTCGCAAGCAGCACCGCACCCAGATTTGTGATAGTATAGCCTCCGGCATCGGATGGGCGAATGAGTTTGTCACTGATCAAAGCCTCCAGTATTCCATCATGGCTTGTTGGGAGGGGAATCTCAAGGAGATCGAAGTATGCGGAAAAGTCAAGGAGTTTCAGGACTCCTGCACCATCAATCCTATCCATAGCAACTCCCGATTCAAAAGGGATCTCATCAAAGATACGCCATAAAGCCCTTTCCTTATCAGGAGCATCTTTCAACGGCTTCTTCACCGATCCAACCCGGATGAACTCACCGGACTTGAACCTGACCGGGTGCCGGTATGCCGCTTCAATCTCCAGGAGCACAAGATGTTTCCCATCCTTCTCAACCTCATGGAAACGAAAATCGATCTTCGGGGTTAGCAGGCGTAAAAGCCAGTTTTCAACCGGCTCATTACCCTTCTTCTTCGAGGATGGATAGAAGTCCGTTCCGACGATTGCATGGCTCGTATCCTCAATGCCCCAGATCAGATAGCCATGGGTCTTGCCATTCAGGGCGGCGGCATTAGAAAGTGCGGAGATATACTCACCAATCTCCTCCGGGTTGTGGTTATTGACCTTGAACTCCGCCCACTCCGGCTCATAGGCATACCTGATGAGCTCCCGAATGAGATCCCGGTAGTATGATTCGTCCTTATACGTGGCCATTAGCTCTCAACCTCATCGTCGTCCATACCATCCAACCGATTCACTTCCTCTCATCCGGCAGATGAGCCACTACTTCCCATTAGGGACATCGGCAATGAGCCAGGTGCGGGATTCCAGGAGGAGGGGGATATGATATTACGAATTCATATTAAACCCATCCACAGATAATCATTATTATACATCAATGGTGCATTTTAGAAGGGGCAGAACCAGATACACTCCGTTCGGATCACCCCCATCACTCCTTCTTCAGGTCATGCTCACCCACCGCAAACGGAGCCGCGGATCGAATGTCAGGCAACAGATCCTTATGAAGATGCTCGTTCATCCTGGAGAATAATCCCCTGAATTCGGCTCTCCGCAGATATCCGAAGGCATGAAACGCATTTCTGATGAGGGGATGAGCCGGTTGGTCTGAGCTGCTGATAATGCTTTTACAGGAGTACCCCAAACCTGTGGGGATGAGTCAAATTTGGGAGTCATTGACTCCCAAATCTCTACGAGTTCCCAACACCTGCAGAGATAAGACAAAGATATTGAGATTGAGCATTTCGATCTCTTGAGGAGCCTCATGAGTGCTCTTTTTACCATAATTGCCCATCAAATACAGGATCGCCCTGAATCGGAATTGGAGCCTGAATTGACGTTTTGATTGATTCGGCTCAATCACCTGTAAAATACCAGGCAGACCTGTATTCCTGCCCACCTTGTTATGAGCGGTCGAAGAAGGAGGTGAATCCACATTCGAGGAATTTTCACCCCTGCAACAACAAAATCCCCCGAAATCCAGATTGAGCCAGGATATGACAATATTTATCAAAAAGTGAAACCACCCGGCAACCAAAGAACGCCACATTCCCGGAAGCCAAGGACAAGCTATCTTCACCCCTGCAACAACAAAATCCCCCGAAATCCAGATTGAGCCAGGATATGACAATATTTATCAAAAAGTGAAACGACCCGGCAACCAGAGAACGCCACATTCCCGGAAGCCGATGAGGGGCCTCCTCACCCCTGCTTTGGAAACACCCGCATCGACTGATCAACGATGATCAGCTGTGACGGGATATGCACTATCCGGACCTGCACCGTATCTCCGGGGAGGAGGGTGATCCCGCCACCGCCAGTTTTGATCCGAAACCCGATGGTATCACCGGCACCCCAGATGCCGTCCCGGTTCGGGTGGAGTGCTCCCAGCCTGGCCTCTCCAAGAGCACTCTTATCAGTCAGATCATCGCCTTCAGTGGTCGCCAGACCAAAACGGGTCACAGGGAAACCGGAGATCCGCTCATACCGGAGCATATTCCCACCCCTGTGGACCATCACGACCAGCTCCATATCACGGACCGGCACCGGATCACCGGCACGATGGTAAAGCTCGACAAACTGTGAGGTCGTTCCCATCCCGATCTCATGGCCAATCGTCAACCGCCCCTCAACGGCAGCGGTGAAGGGGGGCTTCTCCGGGAGGACCGGCTGGAGCGAGGAGAGAAGGATCGCCGAGAGCAGGATCGTCAGTGCAACCAGCAGAAGAACACCAATGATCGGGGCCACCCCCTCCTCATCTCGATGAATCGATAGACGCCCCGATGACCCCCTGGCTGAACCCGTCAACAGACCCCGCATACAGTATCTCCTCCGTCCGGGTCTGCCTTGAGGCAGATCTCTATCTGCACCAGAACGGTCCCCATCACGGTCACGTAAGAGATACACAGTCCCGGTAGATGATAATGCTGACGGAAAGGGATCCCAACCCCCATCAATTCTTCTTCACTTCAATCTCATCCACCGGGACCGGAACTGCGGAACGCTCATCCGGGAACATATCCTTATGATGAAGATGCTGGTTCATCTTGGAGAATAATGTCATAAATTCAGCTCTCCGCATATATCCAAGCACATGAAAAGCATCTCTGATGAGCGGATGGACCCCGACACCATCAAACCTCCCGAAGAGGACGGATTTGAGATGCAGATACTGGAGCAGGAGACCTGAGCCGGGACTATCGGAGAGGACCGCCTGCCTGACGATCCGATCACTGACATGGTTCCAGACGACAAGCCAGACAGTATTCTTCAGCATCTGGACCCGGTTGAACGGGAGGAGGTGGGGGGTGTAGATGAATGCCTTCTCATTGAGGAAATCATGCTGGATCTGTTTGAGTAATGCGTCCCTGGTCGCATCCTCCGGTCTGAGATATCCATCATGTACTGCACGGGTGGTCAAGGGATAGTTCGGGAAATACTGCAACGAGTAGAGATTAAAGCTGAGGGGTTTTGGCAGCTGAAGCAGAAGATGAATGGTATCCCGTAACTCGTCCTCGTTATCATACGGACTGTTCATGATGAGATCGTACCGGACTTTCACATTCCGTCTGGTGACTTCTTTGGCAAGGTTTATGATCTCCGCGGATGTCCCCGGCCGGCCATAGATCGTGTTTCTGACAGTATCCGACCCGGACTGAATACCCACATCCACCTCCGCAAGCCCGGCTCCGACCAGCCGGTCGATTATCTGAAGGTTAAGCTGTTTTGGATGGTAGTACGCCGAAAAAGGGATCTCTGTCAAGTTCTGATATTTCGTAGTGAACTCATCGATCCATTTTTTTTCTATAGCAAATACCTCATCAATAAAAAATATCGATAGGGTCATACCCTTTGATCGCCCCAGATACTCCGACAGCTCTGCGATGACGCTATCGACCGATCTTCGCCGGACATATGGTCCCAGATCCGTAAAGATATTGCGCAGAAGGCTGTTCACACAATATTCGCATTTCCAGGGACAGCCCCGTGATGCCTGCACCAGATGTTCATGTTCAGAAAAGACCGTATCAACCTGCGTTATACAATTCGTATCGATAAAGAAGAAGGAGTCATCCCCATATAAGGGGAACGGGAGCGAGTCCAGATCCTCAATCAGAGGCCGAAGAGGGTTTTTGTAGATCTGCTCACCCTCCCGGACCCAGAGGTTCGCAATCTGATTATAGGGCAGGCCATCCCGCAGAGCCGTGAGGAGATCGGTGAGTGCCCCCTCCCCCTCACCGATGCAGAGAATATCCACATCAGAAATACAGTCCTCGGGATAGAGGGTTGGATGGATGCCCCCCCAGATAATGACCATATCAGGATGCTTCTCCTTGACCAGCCGGCTTAATCTCCGTGCAACATCCGCAAACGGTGACAGAACCGTAAAAGAGACGATATCAGGCTGTAATTTGTCGATGAGATCAAGAAAAAGCCGTTCTTCGTCCTCTGTGGGATACTCGAACCGGTTAATCGAGACGTCCTTTACAAATACTGAGTAAGGAACAACCCCAGGGATCTCCTTCACAAGAGGATGCAACAATCGGATAGTAAAATTTCGATACCGAAATAAAGAAACAAATACAATAACCAAATCAGACACATGATAATTTTTATTTTCAAATAGTAATAAAAATATCTATGTACCTCTTTCATAAATCAGGCGAATATCCTTTCGATAACGACCTTCGACAAATACCCTTCAACGATGATCGCCACCCAGAATCATACATACCCGGTCATAAAGGATCCATCACCAGAACCCCTTTCTCCCCATACACGCAACATCTATGCAGATGCCCGCCACCCCCCGCCTCACCCGGATGATCGACCACCTCAATACTGAGCGGGAAGCCCTCCTCGCCTATCCCGAAGCTGATCTCGCCACCATCATCCAGGATGTCGGCTTCTCCTGCACCTTCTGCGGCCGCTGCTGCACCCGCGAGTTCAACGGCCATGTCCTCATGCTGGACGAAGACACGGAGCGGGTGCGGAGCATTGCACCCGAGGCACTCATCCCGGCGCCGTACTTCGAGTTCTGCGACAATACCGGCGTCCTCTATACCTCCGGATACACCATCAGGATCAAGGAGGACGGCAGCTGCCACTTCCTTGATCAGAACCGCCGCTGCACCATCTATACAGAGAGGATGGGGATCTGCAGGCTCTATCCGTACATGCTCCACCGTGAGACCGGCGATGACGGCACCATCGACTGGCGGCAGATCGCGGGCCTCAACCAGCATGGTGAGTACCATGACGAGATCGGAAGGGCTGAAGCAGAGGAGATAGCCGCAGCGGTGAAGGCGTACGAGGAGGCATATCTTGCACAGGAGATCGCCTTCCTCGAGTCCCTCATGGCACACTTCCAAAAAGAGAACCTCCGGCATGTCCCAAAGATCCTCGACCAGCAGATCGCCGCCTTCAGGAGGGGAGAGCCGGTCCCGGTGAAGATCTATTACAACGGAACCTTCGTGGACGGAACAGCCGACTGCCGGGAGAGCGGGATGGTTCCCCACCGGCCCGGCAAGCGGTAGGGGATCTTGAAAGCCCGATCAAAATATGACAATTGTTCCGGGGCACAGCTACCAAAGATGCAATCGGGTCTGCTCCCTGCCTCATACAGACGCTTCAGTCTTCCTCCTCATCCTGGAAACCATGCTGCATCACGGATTTCAGGATCAGGACTCCCGCCACAAGAGCGGCTGCCAGAAGAATGAAGACGCCTGCAATGATGAGAATGATCAGTCGCTTCATGATGGGCACTTGGTAATGTTAATATATAAACATTATTGTATATACAACCCATCATGAATAAATCGACAATCATCCTCCTCTGATCCAGAAGATTCTTCGTTCAACCGGCAAAAAAGAGATCAATGTTTGGTGCCAACTTCAATCCCCTCCTTCTCATCGGGATCGTCTATGCGATCTCCCTCACAATCATCTCTGCGATCCTCTGGATAACCGGCCGTTTCTCAATGAGGATTCGGTACAGCCTCCTTCTGATCACCATACTCCTCGGCTTTGCCACCTTCTCGCCGATGATACCCCACCAGTTCCAGGGCCTCTTTGAACATCTCGCCGAAGGGAAACGGATCGGGACCATCCTCTTCTCGGGCATAGTCGGCCTTGGCATACTCAGCATCCTTTCGCTCCTCTTCGGCAGGCAGTTCTGCGGATACCTCTGTCCAATCGGAGCCGTTCAGGAGGTCTCCTACATGATCAGGACGAAGAAGGCCGTCATCTCCCGGAAAGGCCTCCTCAGTGGCATCCGTGTTGCGTTCCTCATCGCCATGATAGCAGCCGCATTCCTGGCGGGTATCGAACTCCTCGATTACTTTGGCTTCTCGGACTTCTTCCGGCTCAGCCCGACGGTCGGATCGCTCGTCTTCCTGCTGATCCTCCTCCTCTCAATAGGCATCTATCGGCCGTTCTGCAGAAGTATCTGCCCGGTGGGAGCAATCTTCCAGGTCGCAGCAACTCCGGCGATCTATACAATCCGGAGGACCGATGCATGTATCCGATGCGGAAAGTGTGAGAGGGCCTGCCCGACAGATGTGGCAAAAGAGGGGGACCGCAAAGATGAATGCTACCTCTGCCGCCGCTGCATTGACGTCTGCCCGCAGGAAGGGGCACTGGGGTACCAGCGAAAGAAGCGTTGAGATACAATGAACCATCAATATCACCCGGTCGCTCTTGTGCATGGCTGGAAGAGCCATCCCGGCATCTGGAGAGATCTCATCACCCGGCTCACCAACCATGGAATCCCGGCATGGGCATTTGCCTATACCGACGACCATCCCGAAACCGTCGCCACTGATCTTCAGAGATATATCGCCGGAAAACGAAAGGAATCCGGCTATACCGGCGATATCGATATCATCACCCATTCGATGGGAACGCATATCACCCGGTACCTCCTTGAGGTCATCGATGGCGGTGGAAAGGAAGAAGGGGTACGCCAGCTGATCGGAATCGGGCCGCCAAACAACGGATCATCAATGGCCGAACTCTTCTGCGATGCCGTTCACGGCGAAGAGATGATCAACAGGCTTACAGGCGTCTTTGTTCCGAAAGGCTACATCCCCGATGATGACGCACTCGTCCAGGAGGTCCGGCCGAAGAGCCCGACGATGAGGACGCTCAAAAGAGCCGGCCTTCGGGATGATATCAGCTACCATTTCATCCTTGGGGAGAACCTCACCAGATCAGCTGCATTCTTCCCGGTCTTCGGAGGCAGGACCCCGGTCTATGGGGAAGACGGGGAGTGGAAGACGACCTGGTCTGGCGACGGGGTGATCCCGCATACGGACTCCGTCATCGCAGGTGCAGGGTATGAAGTTGTGCCATCAGATCCGATCCGGCTCACAGAGCGACCATGGAGGTACTGCCATACCACCCTTCCAAAGAATCCCGAGGTCATGGACGCGATCCTCCGGCACATCACCCAATTTGGGCGGGAATGAGCTATCAAGAGGAGGAATCACCTCCTGTGCCAGCCATGTATCCCCGGTCTGCTTTTTCAGACATTTATATATAGTATTGGCAATATAGGAAGGATTGCCTCTGTCCAACCATTCCAGAGGCGGAATCATTGCCAGGAGAGAAGGTGTTCCCAATGACAGATGACGTGATAAGCGACATGAAGAAGAAGACGGCAGATGCACTCGAAGAAGCGGCAAGGAAGCTGAGGGAGTCGGAGGAGGCGATGAGCGGCGAGGAGATCTGGGATATCGTCCATGATGCCGAGGGAAAGCTGCAGGAGGTTGTCCCAAAGAAGATCAAAGCAGCAGAGGAGGTTGCCGAGGAGGCGGGCGAGGATATCAGAAAAAAGCTCCATGATGCAGAGGAGAAACTTCGCTCCTATGTCGAAGCAGAGCATGGCGATATCGAGAAGAAGGTCCGTTCGGTTGAGAGCTTCGTAACAGAGAACCCGATCCCTGCAGTTGCCATCGCCGCCGGTGCAGGCCTCCTCTTCGGAATGATCGCAGCACGGCTCCGCGACTGAGAGAGGGAGGATGAGGATGAACAAACAGATCGGGAAGAAGGAGATCCAAAAGAAGAGCAGGAGTTGTATCCGGAAACATCCGATTGCCGCCATCGCCATTGCATTTGGTATCGGAGCAGTAGCAGGGCTCCTCTTTGGCGGGGGGAGGCGGACCCGAAGCAGTCAGAAGGGAGGGGGGCTCTTCTCATGGACGTTTGCCCGTGCAACCCCGCTCATCACCTCATACATGACACGCCTCATCATGCCATACCTCTTCGTCCTCCTCTTCAGGCGAAAGCAGGCGGCATGAAGGGGAATAATCCAAAATTTTTCTTTTAAAAAAAGAGGGTCTTTCGGTTATTCGACAGACTCACCACAGCCTGCACAGAATCTGGCACCCGGTGCAAGCTCAGCACCGCATTTTCCGCAGGCCTTCGCCCCCATTGGGTTTCCACAATTTGGACAGAACTTCGCACCCTGTGGAACATCAAAGTCACATTTCCCACATTTCACCGTCGGAGGTGCCTGGGACGCACCGCAGTGGGGGCAGAATTTTGCACCCTGCACAACAGGCTGATCACATTTGATGCACTTCTGAGCCGGGGCACCGGGTTGCTGCTCCGGCTGAACCGGACCTCCAAACTGGGATGGAGCGCCCATGCCACCTGCCATTGACTGGCCCATAACATGACCCATTCCCATACCGGCACCCATACCGGCACCAAGTGTTGCAAACCCTGCTCCCTCACCGGCACCGCCCTGAGCTGCACCACGACCGATATCCTCGATTGCTCGCCCGGACTGGTACTGCATATAATTGACGCCAAGAGCTGACATGGCACCACGCTTATCGACCGCCTGCTGTACTTCCTCAGGCAGGTTGATATTCAAACCGGCGAACTTCGTGATCTTCAGCCCGTACTGCTCGGTCTCACCGGTGAGTTTTGTGAGACAGATCTGTTCGATCTGCTGCAGATATGCAGGCATGTCAAGGACACCCATATTCTGCTTCAGTTTCAGCTCACCGAGGGTGGCGTTGAGAATCATCACTATCTGGTCTTTGAGCCAGTCGATGATCTCCTCAGACTTCGTCAGTCCTTTCGTTCCGACAAACTGGGTGATGAAGAGCATCGGATCAACGACCCGATAGGCATACTGGCCAAAGACACGGATACGGACGACACCAAAATCGGTATCACGGAAACTCAGTGGTTCGGAGGTACCGAAGTTCGAGCGGAAATCACGCTTCTGAACCCAGTAAAACTCTCCGATCTGAGTCATACCGACAACAGCTTTTCCAAGTGCCTGAAGGCCTGCGATATTCTGTGTCGTCATCGCATACCGGTCAGGCCGGTCAAAGACCTGCATGGCTTTTCCATCACGGAAGAAAATACCATACTCATCTTCCCTGACCATGACGTTGTCATTCCACCGGATGTTTCGTGGAAGGCGCCACATCACGTTCTCGCCTTTCTGGTTCTCTATCCAGTAGAAACCCTTCCTCGAATCAGCACCGTCGATATCATCTCCGCCATGATATTCTTTCCTTCTACCAAAAAGCCCCATCAGACTGCCCCCAGATCAGCCATTGTCGTATGCCGGTCTTTGAAGATCTTTAAAAATTCAATCACATTCTTTTTTGCCTGATGGCAGGAGGCTTTCATCGATTGGAACTCACCCATCTCTGCATCCATAAGAATACTCTCCGCTTCTGCAGCAAGACCATTGATCAGTTCGATCATGCTGAGATCATAATCATAGAGTGTTTCAAGCTGATCTTCATTGATACGATAATTTGGTGAGATCCCTGAATACCCCTGATCAGCATGACGGATCTTCTTCTCCAGCACATTCACCTTCGAAGCGAGGTCAGAGATATCGCCCATTACATCAAGATTCAGGGCCTTTGCAACTGCTTCCTTCGCACCATCAAGAGGAATCATGACTTCTGACTTGATCGAATCAGCAAGCTGAATTCTCAGAACACTGTCTGCAATCCGGAGATCTTCTCTCTTCCGGTACCCACGGAATCCCGGGATAGCAAGCTGAATATTCTTCAGAAGACCCCGGTCTTCTGCAACCCTCTCTCGTAAATCGGCCATTATTTTGCTCCTCCATTCCACAAAAGTGGTATTATTTCTGAGTATAGGTATACACCATATACGCAAGTGCCGCGGCAACGATTATACCGCCAAGAAACGGAGCTACCGGAAATGCCGGGCCAGGGGGACGGAGCAGTATTGCGATCACACCAACCAGTCCAAGAACACCTGCGAAGATCATCAGATAGTTATTCTTTGGGCCAACACCAAATCCAAGCCCTCCGAGGATCAGTCCAAGACCGATAAAGAAGACCGATACGGTTATGTTCATGTCCCAGCTGGATATCCAGCCAACGAGGATTGCCACACCAACCATCAGGGCGAGTGCTGTCCACCCCATCTGGAATCTCTTGTCATCTGCTCTCATAGTAATAAACTCCTAAATCGCTGGAATATATTTATTCCCATTCTTATAGAATGGCATGTACACAAGTTTATGCGAATTGATGGTAAATTCATAGTCGATCTCCTGTAATGTGCCTGAAATCTCGGTCTCATGCCGTAAAAACATGAACTCGGCATGCTTTCTGGCATCAGGGTTCTCCATCCAGGCCGGAATCCTGGGCACACCATGGAAATCGGTATCTGCCTCAATAGCAGGAGGCCGAAGGGTATATTCGACATTCCACTCTTTGACGGTATCAGCAGAGATATCTGCCGCACAGACATAGAGATTCTGATTCCCGGCCATCTTCTTCTCCTGCTTCAGAAAACGCATCACCTTCCCACCGAGAATCTTCTCCTTATTCACCTTGATATCGGTGTTGATAACCCAGAACGGCATATACAGCCGTTCGTAGTTTGCGTTCTTTTTGAACTTCGCGATGGTGCTGTCGACCTTTTTTACATCTCCCTCCAGAAACTCCATGATATTCTGGCATTTGCTACAGATAAGGATCCGATCACGTGCCTTGGCAGTGATCGGATTCCCGCAGTTTGTGCATTGAAGTGGCCTTAAAAATACCATACTTATGACCTCGCAACGATCTCTACGCTCCCCTGCGGTTCAAAAACGGGGACATCAGCCGTCTTCTTAAACATGCTCATCGGGTTGAAGCTCGGTTTCGGCAGGTCACCAACAATCACCTCAGATCGGTATCTGAAGGTGTTATATGCATACCAGAGGACGGATAGGCCAATGATCGTCGTCGCAACAAACAGTCCGCTCTCCGTGATGATGGAGTATCCGATACCCCCTCCTGTCAACCCACCGGCTACCGCCCCGCCGACACCGATCGAGATGCTCTGATAAAACGCATCCCCCGGAGCACGGCCTGAGAGGACGTCCCCAGTGACGCCATCAACGACGGCAAAATATCCCTTCTCCATGTAGTCATACCGGACCACCTGGAACGGGTAGAATACCAGTTCAAAACCCTTTGTATCCACAAAGAGTTTCGAGAACGTGACCTTCTGCATTCCCCGGCGGCCATCAGCATGCGCCTGATCAAAGATCCTCTTTTCACCGGCATCCCTGGCATCACTCTTTGATTCAGTCGCCTCAAAAATCGGAATCTCATCTTCGTCCTGGAATGGAAGGATCTCCCCCTTGACATTTTTGATGGAGGTTACACCGATATCCCCGGCATCGCAGGCGATACGGGAGTAGAGGTAGTCATTATCCACAACATTGTTGTAGTAGCTCGTACTGGTATTCCCATCCTTGTCCTGCTCCTCCGTATATCCACAGACTATCCCTTTGCCTCGCCCGATCATTCGCCAGTAGGGGAGATAGATCGAGGATACTTCAGAGATAACACCTTTCTGAGGGAGATCGCGCGCCTTGAATCCTTTTTTAAACCAGGCGGTCACGGCGGCCACCGCCTTGTCCCTGTCGATGGCCATCCTGTACATCAGTTTTGAGATCCCCTCCTTCGTCTTTAAGGCATGCACGCTGTTGCAAAATTTGCATAAAACCAGCTGATCTCCTTCCTGAACTTCAACCCTTCCACCACAGGATGGGCAGTTCATGCCAAAAACGATCTTATCAGCCATTTTTCACCCCCTTCACAGCTTTTGCAGGTTGCTCTTTTGGCACCTGCGTAACCTGCCGGGCGAAGTGATACCCGACCAGACAGCCGGCAACGACGAGAATGTAAAAGATCCATGAAACAAGGCTCCCGAGGAGACCACCAAAGAAGGCGATACCAAAGCTAGCCATTGCAACAAGTCCATACGGCACAGATGAGCGTGTCGGGAAATTATCAGTATAGATCTTTCCTGAGGAGCCGTCAATGACCGCTTTATACGTCATACCCTCGAATTCATAGTTGAATTCATAGATTGGGAAGTATACAAGAGCCTGCTCTTTCCCTTCACCCTCAAGTTCAGGAAGATACGCGTCCATCCCAAAATCCACATCAAGGGCAACAGCATCGCCGGGATTAAATTTCTCATCATAGATCTTGATATCCCCGGCAGGAATGATCAACTGACTCATTCCAGGGAGCACCGTCCCCTTTGCAGGTTTTACATAGATCTTTTCTCTTCCATCCACATCCCGACGAAACTGGTACACCGGGAAGTACTCTTTTTTGATTTCAGTTATCTTTGCCTTCGACTCAAGTTCTTTGTTGGCTTTTGGGTTTGCGGTCCATCTGCGGAATATGCCTTTGGCCTTCTCCTCATCAACGAAAAAAGGAAGGACATAATAGAACATGACTCCGCTTCTGTCAACAAACGCGGTTGTTCCACAATATTTACAGTTTATAAAATGGATTCCGGTCTCTGCACTTACCGGGGCACCACATTTTGGGCATGAGAATGATGACATCTCAATTGGGAATATACGCCTCCTACTAATTATCATTTTGCTTGAATAATCGATAAAATGATATACGATATTATTAAAAAATAATTATAAAAATAGGTTTTTGGGTAATTCAGTTGGCCGGGTTCTTTACAATCATCACCTGAACATTGGCATCAGATCCAAACAGGCCAAGTAATGCCCAGTTTTTGATCGTGATGGTCGTGTCTTCGGTAAAAGTGACAACCCGGTCAAAGGTCTTCTGCCTGTTCTGGTTCAGTTCAGGCATCGTGTTGAAGGAGATGACCAGTTCCTCATCCGAGGCGATCGAAATTCTGTACGTTCCACTTGTGAGATCGATAGTTTCCTCCTTGTTGTCAGGGATGATATACGTCCGATCGACAATGACCTCCTCTCTATCTGTACAACCGGCAACTGAAACGGCTGCAAGGACAAGAAGGATCAGAATGAGTCCATGAATTGTGCGTCCCATAAATTAGTATGAAATCACAATGATATTTAATAACTGCGTTTAATTATATAAGCAAAATATAATATTTAAATTAGAATAAATTATTTAATGAGATCCGCCAGAGGAGATCAAAGCATTCCTGAACCCGATTCCCGGCAAGGTATCATTCTTCCCGGAGTCAGCAGGCCCTGCTCTGTAAGGCAGGATAGGAGACTGCACCGATCTTTGGCAGAAGGAAGAGAAAACGCTATCAGATCCGATCCGTTTCTTCCGTACCCGGCAGCGATCTCCGCCAGCGCCCTTCCGGAACGCAGATGAGAAACCGTGCCCCCTCACCATACCGGCCATCCTCTTTGATCGTTATACCGGTGATTGCAAGTATCTCCTGGACGAGATAGAGCCCAAATCCATGGCTCCTCCCAAACGACGGTTTGAAGATGGATTTTTTCCTATTGTCGGGAACACCCGGACCATCATCCTCGATGGAGATGATTAGATCTGCTCCTGCCTCATATGCAGACCATCGCAGATATGTCGCACCCCTGGCGTGAAAGAGAGCATTCTGTGTCAGGTTATGAATGATCTTTGGAAGCATCGGATCGGTGAAGATCCCAACATCCGGGAGATCATTAAGCAGAGAGAGGCTGCCCGTCTTCAGAATCGGGGCTGAAACGGAGGCGACAAGGGATCGGATCATATGCCATGCAGGGGCCTGAAGACCCATATCCTGGTAATCTTTGGTAAACTCAAGTTTCCTCTGGATTGAGACCATCTGTTCATCCAGCTTCTGAAAAGTTGCCTTCACCTCATCGGAGAGCGGGAGATCACCTGCAAGATCAAGATGCGCAACCACCACCGTCACGTCATTGAGGATATCATGCCGGGTGATTGCGGTGAGGAGGTTGATTTTTTTGTTTGCGAGGGCAAGTGCCTCCTGCATCTCCCTGAGCCGGAGTATCACCCCGTCTTTCTCTTCATTTGCAGCATGGAGCTGCTGATAGATCCGTGCATTCATCATTGCAAGACCAAAGACGGGAAGGAGAAATTCGACAGTGTTTCGGTATCGCTCTATGTACTCGGGTGTGGAAAATTCATCCATCCGAAACCATGCCAAAATATCGTTCCCATGCCTGATCGGAAGAATAATTCCATCAGTGCCATCTGGAAACGGAGTATATCGATATTCAGTTACAGATGGGGAGAAGAGGATAAGAAGGAGGTTCTCTATCCTGAGAGATATCTCATCCATTGTCGTTGCATTTACAATATCACTGAGGAGATCGAAGGCCATCGTGTAATCTGCAACCTTTGATTCGAGATTCTGGCATCCTATAACGTTATTCTCCCTCTCGGCCCTGAGATCAGCAGAGAGGAGTTCCATCCTGAGCCTGAGCGAGAAGATGGAGAGATCAACCGGATATGTCTCAAGATCTGCACCAATCTCCGCAGCTATCATCTCTGCGCCGGCGTCGGCATCAGGATCATATCGTGTACGGAGATGAACAAGCCGGCTGATCCCGGCATCCTTCAGGTGGATCATTCCGGGGGAGAGATCCGTCAGAAACCCTGAGGTGACCATATAGACACCGGATCCAGAGAGACGCCCAAACTCTGCATCAGTGAGAAAGACCTCAGGGGATCTGAGATGCGCCACGTCCCGATCTGCAGGTATTGGATGGGAGCAGCCACAGCTCACAAAAATCAGGGGTGAGACCCCCGCTTCACGAAGCGATCTCAGATACTCACCCTTCCAGTCCGCAGGACTCAGAGAGGTATGAGACGGAAAGGTGATGAGAGGAAGACGCTCATAGTCGGTCCCCCTGAGAGCAGCTATGACCTCATCCCTGAGATTTATGCAGACGAGGATGCCGGCTCCCGAATCCTGCTGGCTCATGGCGCCGGATATCTCCCATACAGGTGTGCTGCATCTGCGATTGCCCTGATGACCGGGTCCTGAACCTGCCAGGGAATCTCGCCATGGTTATCAGAGAGGATAAAGCCGCCACCCGGGGCCCCCATATCGATCGCTTCCCTCACCTTCCGCGTGGCGGTCTCCAAAGACCAGTTCCGCATTGAAACCCCATCCAGATTGCCGATGATGGCAATCTCCCCTTTGAAGGCTTCTTTCAGGTCAGCAAGACTCTCAAGTGCAGAGACACCAACGGCGACCGCTCCGGATTCTATCAGTTCCCTGGCAATAGGAAGGGCCCGTCCGGAGGCCAGATGGTACGCAACAGGACCTGGTATCTCCCGGATAACCTCTTTTGCAATCGCAAGACCGGTCTTTCGGGCAAGGTCCGGAGGGATGATCGTCGGTGAAGAGACCGGATCGAAGTAGACTATCGCAGTCGCACCCGCCTCAATCTGGAGCGAGGCCCATGTGATACAAAACTCCCGGTTCACCTCCATCAGGCGCCAGAAGAGTGGATCTTCTGCAAGAAGGAGATCGAGATATCGTCCGAACCCAAGCTGCATCACAGGAAGAGAGAACGGTGAGATGGCTACTCCGGCAATCGGGACGGTGTCGCCATATCGATCAGCCAGGATCCGGGTCGCTGTCAGCATCCGGAGAAGTGCCGGAGACATGGTAGGATCGGGAACCTCAAGAGATTCGATATCCCGCACCGGCGGGGCTCCCGCGTTTGGAGGACCATCATCAAAGAAGATGGTCTCCCCACCAAATGCCTCCCCCTCTGCGGCACCATAGCAGAATCCGGTCATGCTGTCCCCTCCGTATCGCTCCCGCAGCCTTTCCTGCCCCAGAACGACATGTGCGGGATCGCTAAAGTACTCCCGGATGGAAAGCCCGGTCTCCCGTGCTCCATGCATGGTGAGATTGAGGAAGAGTGGGAGACGATCCGGTTCAGTAAGAGAGAGGGCAGTCTCTGTTCGTTCAAGAGAGGTCATCTCACCATCACTCACGGCAGGCCACCCCCGACCAGTGAAACGGCCTCTCCTGCATCATGAGCAAAGGCATCTGCATCAACCTCCTGCCAGAGATGCTCATCAAAAAGAAAGGGGGCTCCCCCGACGATCACCCTGACAGAGAGGCCCGCCTCTTTCAGGGAAGTAGTGAGCTCCCGTACTTTCAGGGCTGCCCGAAGCATCAGTGCCGAAATGAAGATAACCTCAATTCCATCATCTCTGATCTTTTCCACAAGATCAGAAACCAAAAGACCGGCACCATAATCGGTCACCTGGTACCCTGAAGCATGAAGGGCGGTCATGACCGTCTCTTTTCCGAGGGTATGGTAGTCCTCAAGGACTGCAATACCAATCACCGGCTGATCAGGCCGGATCCCGGATGATGGAACCGGGAGCGAGCGGATAAATTCTTCGCATATCCTCCCGCTGACATACACCTGGGAGAGAGAGGCTTCCCCATCAGCCCACTTTACCCCTATCGATCTGAGTGCGGGCTCGATGAGATCGGTGATGCACTGATATGGCTCATCCGTGCTGCAGGAGTCCCTGAGGATCTTCCGGGCACCGACACGATCTGATGAAAGAAGGGCCACTTCAAGGGCATCTGCTGGAGATGCAGCATTCCCACTCTTCATGATTTTTTTATTGCGGCTTGTTTATGATATAGTTATGGGGAGGGGAGCGTCAGGCTCATACGCTGTTATTGGAGATATCCCGGCCATAGATAGAAAGGGTAACTGAGACATACGGAGGCACCCCCCTCCCCCGATCATTTCCTGATAACCTTCAGGAGACCCCCGATGACAAGGCAGAGGAAGGCAGGACCGGCATATCCGAATATCGAGATGAAAATAACAAAGCCGGAGATGATCATCACCCAGCCACCGATGAAGTTATCCTGTGTACTCCCCCCGATGATACCCCCCATCGAGAAGACAAAGGCAATAAGACCGGAGAAAACCACATCAGAAAAACCCGCTCCGGAGAGTTCGCCGGCGGCTCCCATCCCCATCTGATAAAAGAAGCTGATGAGATGGTGAAATGCAGCCCCGATACCAAGGAAACCCCCGATCAGTCCAAGCCAGAACGACGGGGCATAGGGTTTTGCCATAGCAATAATACGGAGGGGAGAGGAGATAGCAGTATCTGTCCTCTGCCACCGCGTATGAAGAGAGAGCCGCTGAAAGTCCCCTGAAAAGACCGTCTTCCTCACGTAATTATAACGAGGCATCGCTTCCTCCGCTCTTGATAGAGCCTCAATTCGTTTCTATCAATTTATGATGAATTGATAGATAGTGATAGATACAGAGTATGTAATGACAAACATTAAAACCAGTAATATATGCTCTCCTTCACTTTTTCCGGGATGGTGCGGGCCCGTGAAACCCACACCTATCAGAAGAGACTGCCATATATTTTATAGCTACACGATAGAACAATGACTGTATGGGCAGAATCACCAAACTCCATATCGAGAATTTCAGGGCTATAGGAAGCCTTGATTACACGCCGCATCAGCTGAATATCATCTGCGGCAAGAATAATACCGGAAAGTCTGCCCTTCTGGATGCCATATATATAAGCGAAGGAGGAGATGGGGCAGAGAGGAGATCATTTGAGGAGGGAAAGACTCCGAACTTCATAAAAGACGGTGAACCAACAGCCAGAATACTCTCTGACAGAAACGAGATCACCATATATCGATCCCTTGACATCTATAGGAAGGCACAGCCTGACTCATACACTGAGATCAGGGAGTATCTTCTCTCCATGCTTCTCGAAGATCTCGAATATTACGATGATGAGTTTCAGGAGGCATACCTGAAGATCATCCTTGACTCCCATGAGTTCATCATTATCAGATCAGGGTCCGCCTATACGGTTATACCATACAATTTGTCAGAGAGACAGATCATAACTGAACAACTCAGGGAGATCATCGAGGATGCAGAAGAGAGACAGCCACAACATCACCAGTCAGACGATCCCGGCATCACTACAAAGAGGCGCCGGATTCGTCCTGTTTCTGCATATCGGATGTTGACGACATCTTTATCAAACCGCTTCGGTCACTATCAGCCATTCAAAGAATCTTCCAGCGAAATAGAACAACCCATCATAAAAATCTCCCATAGAGAGAAACTCTCCATAAAAAAGATGGCGGATGAAGAGATTCATCTCCTTGAACAGTTCATCAAAGAACATAATCTCGTCAGAGACCTTTTGAGGCTGACGCAGGATAATGTCCTGTACAGAAGAGGTGACAGGATCGAGACCGTCCCGATATCAGCTCATGGCGACGGATTCATCACCCTTCTCTCCATCCTGTACCATCTCCGCAGAGCAACAGATGGTATTCTCCTCATCGAAGAGCCGGAGAATCATCTCCACCCCGAATATCTCACCATCCTGATAGAGACCCTCTTTACCTATGCACCAGAACTCAACGTCCAGGTCTTCATGACGACCCACAGTTACGACCTCATCCAGATTGCACTGGAGTACCCTGAGGATGAAGCTGAGAAAGAACTCCTTCTCATCTCAAAGATGGCAAGTGACGGTGTGACAATCGAGAAGTTCGATTACACCGTCGATGAGGGGAGAAGAGTCATCGAAGATCTGAAACTTGACCTCCGGGGCATCTGAATATGCCAAAAAAGACGGTGATCCTCTGTGAAGGAGTGCACGACCTGATCTTCTTCTCGATCCTCCTTGATCAGAAGGGGATCTCCTATCGATCGGTATATAATCGGGAGCTCACCGAAACCCGGGAAAGGACCCCTGAGACAAATACTATCAGGAGATTCATCAGCAGAAAAGGAGGAAATACAAAGTTTCTCATCAAAGACGAAGATGGGTGGAAGAACTGCATAGATAACTTCGTTACGCTCTATGAAGATATGAATCCAAAATACAGGCTGTTGCTCTGCCTTGATGATGATCAGAAGACACGGGAAAGACTGAAAAGAGCGACCAATGAGAGATTCCGAAAAGATATTCTCCTTCAGCAATCCGAATTCTTATATCAGACCAAGGATGAGATGAAGCATCTTGTCTTCTTCATACCAGGCTCTCTTGAGAGGCAGCTGAGGCAGATCACTGGAAAAAATCCAGATCTCAAAGGAGATGAGGGGAGGTCCACCCTCACCTCATTCATCGACCAGTGCCGAAGAGAAGACGCTCCATGGCTTTCAGCCCTTGAAACAATCCTCTCCGACTGAGATTACCCTCTCCCAAGCTCCTTATGTGCCTTTGCGAGATGCTGGGCCGCCAGTGCCCCAAGGAGCGACAGCTCCCCGGCAAGCACACCGGCCGCCACGATCTCGGCAAACGCCTTTGCATTGGCACCCGGCGGATCCCCGCCGCCTGCAACACCAAGGAGGGAGAGGCAGGCGGCCTGGGTCGCGATCCCGGTCCCCCCGCCAACGGTTCCAACCTGTATTGCCGGGAGCGTCACCGCCACATACACCCCGCCATCCATCGGATCGGCGGTCGTGATGCAGGACGACCCCTCCACCACATGGGCGGGATCCTGGCCGCAGGCGATATAGAGAGCCGCGATGATGTTTGCGGCATGGGCATTGAAGCCGAGGGCACCGGCACGGGCGGACCCGACCAGGTTCTTCCGGGTATTGACATCCAGAAGCGAGGCCGCATCGCACTTGAAGACATCCCTGATGAGATCGTCAGGGAGGAAGATCCCGGCGGTGACGCTCTTCCCCCTCCCCTCCACAAGATTGATGGCGGCAGGCTTCTTATCGGTACACATATTCCCGGAGAGGGCGACGAGCCGGGCACCCGTCTCCTCTGCAATGTAATCTGCCACCTTCTGGGAGGCGATCGTCACCATATTCATCCCCATGGCGTCTTTTGTATCGAACTCGAACCGGAGGAAGACGCTCGTCCCGACAATATAGGGGACCATGCCAAGGAACTCGCCATGCGATGTCGTCGATTGGGCGATCTCCGCAATCTCCATCAGATGATCCTCGGCAAATGCGACCACCTCATGGGCATGGGCAACAGAATCGGCTGCAAAGACCGGTGCACGGGTCATCCCGTCACGGAGGATCCGGACCTCCGCACCCCCGGCCTTTGAGATCGCAGAGCAGCCACGGTTCACCGATGCGACAAGGGCGCCTTCCGTCGTCGCAAGCGGAAGCCAGAACGAACCCTCCGCATACTCTCCGCAGACGGTGACCGGGCCTGCAACACCGACCGGGATCTGGACACAGCCGATCATATTCTCGCAGTTCCGGGCAACCACCCGGTCAATCGGGATCGTGTACTCACCAAGGGCAGAAAGATCGGTATCCGTCTCTTCGGCAATGAACTCCCGCCTGAGGCCGACCGCCTCATCCGGGGGGAGAACCTTCTCAAGTGCGTAGAGTTTCAGTTTCCCGGATCTGAGATCCGCACGATGATCATCCATCATCAGGACTATCTCCCTCTTCGGCAATGTACCTTTGGAGGAGATCACCGCTCCTCTGCGATCCGTTTCACCGTCAGGGTGATCATCCCCCCGGCTTTCCGCCCATGGAACTTTGTAATCCGCTCCCACCGGTTTCGATCATTCTTCTTCACCCACCGGAGCCACTGGACAAGGGACCGGTTCCCTTTACTTCGCTTACACTCAACGCAGGCCGGCCCCTCGCGTGACGAGCTGGCATTGGCAGCTCCGCTCCCCCGCACCGATCCGGCACCCTGGATCGTCCTCCCACAATATGAACAGTCATTATACGCCATATGAATCGATCAGATTTCGCGGTCATTCTATTTAGATCATCTGGTAGAGGGTGTTCCGCTCCCGAAGAGTCCGGCCGAGATCCTCTGCCATCCGCCGCATCACCTGAGGATCAAGGAAGTCGGTCGCTGGTGCACCCGCACTCTTTGAGATCGACTCTTCATAGACGGTCCCCCCGAGATCATCAGCACCGGAGAGGAGGAGGAGCTGGGCCATCTTCTGGCCAAGTTTCACCCAGGAGACCTGAATATGCCGGAGGTTATCAAGGAACAGCCTCGATACCGCATGCATCAGGATATCCTCCCTCCCTGTCGCACCTCCCCGTGCCTTCCCCTGCCGATAGATGGGAGTCTGCTGATGGATGAAGGAGAGGGGGACAAACTCGGTAAATCCATTCGTCGCATCCTGAATCTCCCTGATGATCGCGAGATGGCGGGCACGGTCGGCATCGGACTCGATATGGCCGTACATGATCGTCGCGGTCGTCGGAATACCCATCCCATGACACTCCCTGATGATCCGGACCCACTCATCGGTCGGGATCTTCCCCGGACAGATCGCAGCCCTGACAGAGTCGACGAGGATCTCAGCACCGGTGCCGCAGAGGGATGCAAGCCCGGCACTCTTAAGCTGAAGGAGAACCTCGGCAGTTGATATCCCGCTCTGCCGTGCCGCATACGCCACCTCCATCGGATTGCCGGCATGGATATGCACACCGGGCGCACCCCGCCTGATCGCCTTGATGATCCCGGTGTACATCCCGGCATCATAGTCAGGATGGAGGCCGGAGACCGAGCAGATCTCGGTGATATGATGGAGATCCTTCGCCTCCCGTGCCTTCTCCTCGATGATATCCAGAGAATATGCAAACGTCTCCGGATGGCCGGGCCGCCGCGAGAAGCCGCAGAAGCCACAGGCATTCACACAGATATTTGTCACATTGATATTCTGGTTCCGGACAAACGTCACCTGATCCCCGACCGTCATCTGCCGGACCTCATCTGCCGCTTCTGCAACCCTGAGAACATCACGCCCCTTTGCCCCAAGAAGCGTGACGGCATCCTGTTCTGTTATCCTCTCACCGGCCGCCACACCCCTGAGGATAGCCCCTATCCGTTTCCCCATACAGATGCATTAGACCAGACATGAATAAGAAGTATCCGGCACCACCCTTTAGCGAATGATCGAGGCATGGGCGGTCCGGATACCAAAGCGGCAGGGGGAGGAGAGACGGCGGGAGCTGATCCAGGACGGCGTCATAGCCGGACACCTCCGGCCAGAGGCAGACGGAGACGACCTCCTCATCCCGGTGACCGAATCCCCGCCCGGCACCGAGCGAGCCCTCTTCAGGGAGATGCAGACAGCACCCCCGCTCCCACGCCATGAACAGGTCGGCGGGATCGCGATCATCCAGGAGAACGATCCCCGTGGAGCAGAGCGGATCCTCGCCGCCCGCCCCTCAACCCATACCGTCCTCCATGCCGAAGGTGCTGTCGAAGGGGAGTTCCGGACAAAGACCTTCTCGGTCCTTGCAGGCATCCCCACGACCCGGACCACCTATCCCGAGTATGGGCACCGGTTCACCATCGATCTCAGTTCAGCCTACTTCTCCTCCCGCCTCGCCACGGAGCGGCAGCGGATCCGATCTATGATGAACGACGGCGAGGCGGTCTGCGATATGTTCTGCGGGGTCGGCCCCTTCCCAATCATACTTGCCGATAGAGCAGGATGGATCCTCGCCTGTGACAAAAATCCCGGGGCGATCCATCTCCTCATCGAAAACCTTACAAGAAACCGAACCCGAAACGTCCTCCCGATGCTCGGTGATGCCGCACGGCTCGGAGATATCTTCGGGGAACGGTTCGACCGGGTCCTGATGAATCTCCCTCTTATCGCCCACCAGTTTTTACAAACCGCAACGGTCCTCACCCGGCCGGGCGGGACGATCCATCTCTATGCACTCCAGGAGAGGGAAGGAGAGTATCGAGATCTGATCCAATCCATCATCCCGGAGAGTACCATCAACGAACGGTTCCTCCGGTCCTACTCTGCCGGGAAGTGGCATGCAGTCTATGATATCAGAAAAAAGAAAGATTAAACCGGGACGAACTTCGTCCCGTAATGGATGATCCCGGACGGCCCGTCCTCGGCGATCACCCGGAAGACCGATTTGACCTTCATCCCGATGCTCACCTCGGTCGGATCACAGATCACCTGTGAGGTGAGGCGGCACCCCTCCTCAAGCTCGATGATCGCAAGGACATACGGCGTCATATTCGAGAACTGATCGCTTGCAGTCCGGATCACCGAGAAGGTGACGACGGTCCCCTTCCCACAGCAGGTATGATCAACGATCGTCCCGTCCCGCCGGCAGTCCGGGCAGAGGGATCTGGGCGGGAAGTAGATCGTGTTGCAGTTTTCGCATTTTGTACCGATGAGATTGTACCGCTGGGGAATCTTCCTCCAGAATCGCGCTACCGTCATAGTCAGGCCCTCCTGAAGATATGACAGGCGACCGTCGCACCGGATCCGCCGACATTCTGGGTCATCCCGATCTCGGCACCATCCACCTGCCGCCGTCCCGCCTCGCCACGGAGCTGGGTGACGATCTCCCAGACCTGCTTGATCCCGGTCGCACCGACCGGATGTCCACAGGCCTTCAGACCACCGGAGGTGTTCACCGGGAGATCGCCGCCGATATACGCCTGACCTTCCTCATAGAAGGTGCCGGCCTCGCCCTTCGTCACAAACCCGAGATCCTCGATGGCACAGATCTCCGCAATGGTGAAACAGTCATGGACCTCGATGAGATCGATATCCTTCCGCGTCACGCCTGCCTGTGCAAATGCCCGGTTACCGGCTGCCACCGATGCATCGAGGGTCGAGATATCCCGGCGATCATGGAGTGCAATCGTGTCGCTCGCCTGAGCTGAGCCGATCACCGCCACCGGTGCATCGGTGAACTCCCTGGCCCGGTCGAGCGGGGCGACGACGACTGCCGCACTCCCGTCAGATACCGGGGAGCAGTCGAAGAGCCGGAGGGGATCGGCGACAAGGGTCGAACGAAGAACCGTATCGATGGTGATCTCGTTTTGGAACTGTGCAATCGGGTTCATCGACCCGTGGTAATGGTTCTTCACCGCCACACTTGCGAGCTGATCACGGGTGAGCGGATAGCGGTGCATATAATCGGTTGCGATCATCGCATAGAGGCCGGGGAAGGTCGCCCCTGCAAACCCTTCCCACTCACGGTCTGCTGCTGCTGAGAGGACATCGGTCGAGTCCCCGGCATCGGTCATCTTCTCAACACCCGCCGCAACGACGATATCCTCCATCCCGCTTGCAACCGCAAGAACAGCCTGCCGGAATGCCAGACCACCGGATGCGCAGGCCGCCTCGACCCGTGTTGCAGGGACATGGCCTGCATGGGTGAGGCCTGCATAATCTGCGATGAGTGCCCCGATATGCTCCTGTTCAACAAACCTCCCTGCACTCATATTGCCGACATACAATGCGTCAATCGACTCGCCGCCAACGCCCGCATCCTCGATGGCGAGGGTGCCCGCCTCGACGAAGAGCTCCCGGAACGAGGTATCCCAGCGTTCGCCAAACTGCGTGCATCCGACCCCGATAACTGCTACTTCTCTCATTCCTGCATCACGATCTTTCCTTTGTGTCTTGCATACAGTGCATAGTCAAGGTACCGGGGCTCACTGATGAGATCCGCTACAGCTGGCGCCTTTGACCGGTTGATCTCCGTTGTTATCGCATCCGTCACCCTGATATCGAAGGCATCGGATCCGGACCCGGAGCCATAGCTGCAGACGAAGATCCGATCTCCCGGCTCTGCGATATCGAGGGTTGCGGCAAGGCCAACCGGGGAAGCACCCGAGTAGGTGTTTCCGATCTTCGGGACGACCAGCCCCGGTTTTGTCTTCTCATCCGAAAAGCCGAGCATCTTTGCGGCTCTCGTCGGGAACTTGGCGTTGGGCTGATGGAAGACGGCATAGTCATAATCGGCCGCCTCGGTCCCCTGCCGCTCAAAGAGGAGCCTGCTTGCCCCGAGGACATGCTTGAAGTACCCGGGGTCGCCGGAGAACCGTCCTCCATGGCGGGGATAGGGCTGGCCTTCCCGCCGCCAGAAGTCAGGGGTATCGCTTGTATAGGAGACCGTCTGGGTGATCTCGGCGATGGGGTTTTCCGATCCGATGAGAAACGCCGCCCCGCCGGCTGCTGCCGTATATTCAAGTGCATCCCCGGGAGCACCCTGTGCGATATCCGCACCGACGGCCAGGCCATACCGGATCATGCCTGACCCGACGAGGCCCATGCAGGTCTGGATGGCGGCGGTCCCTGCCTTGCAGGCGAACTCATAGTCTGCCGCCGTCATCACCGGTGTCGCCCCGATCGCCTCACCGACGGTGACCGCCGTCGGCTTGACCGCATAGGGATGGGATTCGGAGCCGACATAGACCGCCCCGATATCAACGGGATTGATCTTCCTTCGTGCCAGGGCGGAACGTGCCGCCTCTACTGCAATCGTCGCGGTATTCTCGTCAAGGTCGGGGACCGACTTCTCAAAGACGCCGAGGCCGCCGGTGATCTCGGCCGGGTTTGCACCCCAGACCCGTGCGATCTCCTCGACCCTGACCCGGAACCGCGGGATATATGCCCCATAGGTGATGATGCCTACCATGCCTGTCTCCTTAGAATAGTAATGATGTCTTCAATCGACTCTTCTGTTGAATAGACCGTGATGCGATCCCGCTCTGCAAGCTTTGATACCAGTGGATGCACCAGATCCGGGTGTATCCCCTGAAGGATGACACAGGGTGGCTTAAACGGGGTCACCCGGATCGCGACCATCGGTGATTTCCCGCTTGACACCTCGGTAAAGATCAGTGCCCGCTCCGTACTCCATCCATAAATGCGGTTGAACTCGTTTGGAGAGAGAGTGAGGATCGCGTTTAAGCTGTTTACAATCGTGTATCCAACGATCCGGTGATCCGAGCCGCCACAGATGAGCGAGCAGTTGATCGCATCAGCAAAGTCATTGACCGGGACAGCATCCGAGAAGTCGTGGATATCATAGATGACCTCGTCATCGAGGTCCGAGAAGAGCATGGTCGAGTACTTCTTCGCATAGACCCCGCCCTTCTCCTCATCGATTGCAAAGAGGCTGTCGATGATCTTTCCGACGACGGCCGTCCCCGGACTCTTCCGCCTCCCGCTCTCGTAGTCGCTGATAACCGACGGAGATACCCCAAGATGATCGGCAAGAACACCAGGGGATATCGAAAAACTCGTCCGCCACTTCTTCAGGGCTTTGCCGGGGACATCAGAGAGGGTAATCTCTCCTGCTATCTTTTCGGCAAGCTGCTGACGCTGTCCGGGTTTCACCTGTACCTCTTCGCACCCTTTCTACATATATCTAACGAAAGAGGGTTCGACATTTCACGAAGTCCCATGCCCCCTCCATAAACGACAGATTATCTTCAGAGATGAGTCAGAGAGGTTGTTTCATTACCCTGGAATCCCCGGTTATTCCTATTAGATTTGTGCACTACATCCGGTATGATCAAGGGGATCATCCACTGGCTGGACAAATTGTAATTCGTATTTACAATTTGTCCACATTCAACAATAATTATGATATGCGACGATAATTACTATTCATGACCCCCTCCGTCACCATTGATGAAGTATATTCTGAAATAAAGAAGATTCAGGATACTATGGTTCGTCGGGAAGACCTGGATATCCTTCTCGATACGATTGAGATTCTGAGCAACCCGGAAACGATGGCGAAGATACAGAAAAGTGAAGATGACATAGCTGCCGGACGGTTCAGAGAGATATCATCGATAGACGATCTGCCTGGTGATTCATCCGTACCGCTTATTTGAGATCGATCACCGCCAGAATATCTGATTATTAGATGATTCCTCCCCGGTATGCATCGCCACCCGAAGCGGCTTTTCTGCACCTATCCCTCTGACTTTTCTCTTCTACGGACAGTCACCGTGATGCCGATTGCCATACTCCCCTCTGAAAAGATCCGGACCGGAAAAACCGGGGAATCCCCCTGCCGCATATAAATACACAAGAGTTATCATATCCTGTCTACGATATTCTCCTATCTGCAATGACAGAGTATCTTCACTTCTGTGTCGGCACGACAGGATATGCCCTCCCTCTTGGCCGTGTACGGACGACCACACGGATGGTTGCGGTCCGGGAGAACGACACCGTCATCATCTATGGCGAGGAGATCCCGGTCGCCGGTATCGGCGAAGAGACACGGCAGGTGAAGGCGACCGATTCTCTTATCATCACCACCCTCAGGGAGGATGAGATAGCACTCATCGCTGACCGGATCGAGGGGATCCGGCCGGAGGAGGAGGCATCACCGGGGAATCTTCCGGGAACCCGGATCACCGGGGATGGTGTCATCATCATCGATGATCTCTCCCTCATCCCGCTTGCATATGGAGCCCTGGCCCCGGATGATGAGGAGACGGCAACCCTCCTCAGGCGGAGGGCTCCGGGTCTCGCAGAGACGAAAGTGACGGATGAGGCCGTCGCGTACCCTGAGATCCTGAGGTTTCAGCTTGGGTATGTCGAGTATGCCGTCGGGATGCAGTATGTCCGTGAGGTGATCCTGACCGGTGAGATCACCCCGGTGCCCGGTGTACCGGCCTTCATCACCGGCATCTCCGCAGTCCGGGGAGAGATCATCTCATTCATCGATCTCCGGAAGTTCTTTGGTGTCCCCGAGTACGGGCTGACGGACTTTAACAGGGTCATCATCCTCTCGGACGGGAAGATGACCTTCGGCCTCCTCGTTGACCGGATCAGGGGGACATCACGGCTCAGACGCCCCCTCCCGGACGCGACAACGAGAACCGCCATCCCGCGGACGCATCTCATCGGAGTAGCCGGGGATGTGGTGATCATCGATGGAAAGGCACTTCTCACCGATCCGGGGATGGTAATCAGTGATCCAGAAAGAGATATCTAAGAAACAGTATAAACCGCCGAGAGGTATATCATGGTAACGTTCTTCTCAAACATGAAGGTTGGAACAAAGATCCTCGTCATCTGCCTCCTCCTTGCGATCATCCCGACCTCGCTCGTCGGTGTCGTCTCCTACACAAGCTCGGCAGGCGTCATCACCCAGCAGATCGAGACACGGCTGCAGGTGCAGGGCAATGACATGAAAGGGTGGACGAACGATGTCTACACCCTCACACGAAACAAGGTTGACAGTGACTTAAATGTCCTGCGGCAGCAGTTCTACCAGCACGGCAGCCCCGAGATCGTCGATGGAAAGCTGACACTGGTCGGTCCCGGAGGCCAGCGGTACATCGTCAACGAGAACTTCGAGATCGTCGATCAGGTCCAGGAGCTCGTCGGTGGAGCAGCGACGGTCTTCCAGGTCTATGATGATCACGCCATCAGGATTGCAACAAACGTCATCGGCGAAGATGGTCAGCGTGCCGTCGGGACCCGCCTCACCCAGGATGTCTTCGATTATTCGGTCATCGGGGGGGAGACATTCTATGGTTCCCGTGATCTCTTCGGGATCCAGTATGTGACCGCATATGAGCCGATCAAAAACAGCCGTGGCGAGGTGATCGGGATCCTCTTCGTCGGGACAAAAGAGGAGGAGACCCTCGATGTCGTCAGGAAGAGTATCAGGCAGACCGTCATCGGCGAGAACGGGTACATGAAGGTCATCGACGGGGCAGGAAATGTCATCGTCCACCCGGCCTATGAAGGCGAGAACTGGATCGACCGGCCGATAGTCCAGACGATCCTCACCCAGAAGGAGGGGATCCTCTACCATACCGTCGACGGAAACGAGATCATCGATGTCTATACCTACTTTGAACCGCTCGACTGGCATATCATCTCAAGGGCATATCTCGCCGACTTCACCGGGCCGATCAATACCATCAGGGATACCCTCGTCGCCGTCATCCTCGCCTCGATCATCGTCGGTGCCGTCGTTGCGATCCTCTTTGGACGATCGATCTCTGATCCCCTCCAGCAGGTCGTCCTGATGATCAAAGAACTGAGAAACGGACACCTCTCGGTCCGTCTTGGTATCAGCAGGCGGGATGAGATCGGGATAATGGCACAGACGATGGATGAGTTTGCAGAAGACCTTCAGACAAATATCGTCGGCAATATCAAGCGGATCGCAAACGGGGAGTATGTCGAGGAGTTCGCCATCCAGGATGAACGCGACGAGATCAGGCCTGCCATTAAGATGATGATGGACTCCCTTGACCACCTCCATAAAGAGACCCTGAAGATGACCGATGCCGCCTGGGCCGGCGATCTCAAGGTCCGTGGCGATGAGAGGGCCTTCCGGGGGAGCTACCGGAGGATCATCGTCGGGTTCAACAAGACCCTTGAGCGGATCACCGAGCCGGTGAACGAGGCGATGCGGCTTGCCGGATACTATGCCGCAGGAGATTTCACCGCCAGATTCAACCCGGATATCCCGGTCGCAGGCGAATTCGTGGCATATCGGGATGCACTCAACACCATCGGCATCGAGCTCTCCCGGCTGATGAAGCTGATCACCGAGGAGCTATACGAAGGAATCTCCGTCCTCTCGTCGGCATCAAGCGAGATCTCCGCCGTCACCTCCCACCTCTCCCAGGAGAGTTCACAGACCGTCCGGATCGTCGATGAGACCTCAAACTCGGTCGAAGGGGTGCGTATCCAGACCGAGCGTGCCAACCAGAAGACGAGGGCTGTCACCGAAAAGGCGATGAAGGCGAGCTTTGTGAGCAAGGACGGACAGCGGTCGGTCCAGGAGATCCTCGATGGCATGAACCAGATCCGGCGACAGATGGATGTCGTTGGGACAAACGTCATCAAGCTCTCCGAACAGAGTACCGCCATCGGGGAGATCATCGCAACCGTCACCGACATCTCCGAACAGTCGAACCTCCTCGCCGTCAATGCCTCCATCGAGGCGGCGAAGGCAGGAGATTTCGGGAAGGGTTTTGCCGTCGTCGCACATGAGATCCATAATCTGGCTGAACAGTCAAAGCAGGCGACCGCACATATCAGGACGATCCTGACAGATATCCAGCGGGGCGTCTCCGGCACCGTCGTATCGGTGGACCGGGGATCCTCCTCGGTTGAGGATACCGTCCGGCTCACCGCAGAGGCACGGCAGGCGATCGAGGTTCTCGCAACTGCCATCGCCGACTCGTCCAACGAGGCATATGAGATTGCAGACTCCATCTCCGAGCAGGCAACCGGTATGGACCGTATCTCCCATGCGATGGAGAAGATCCAGGAGGCTGCACGGAAGAACCTTGAGAACACCCAGAAAGCCGAGAAGACCGCAGAAGATCTCCATGAACTCGGTATCCGGCTGAAGAAGATCACCGAACAGTACCACGTCTGATATGCCGGGAACCGACGATGACCTCAGGGAGATGCTCCTTGTCACCTTCAGGGACGAGGCTGACGAGCATCTCTCCGCCATCACCGAGGAGCTGATCGCACTTGAGAGGGGGGAGGGGATCGACCCCGATCTCGCCGAGTCGGTCTACCGGAGGACACACAGCCTGAAGGGGGCCGCACGTGCCATATCGCTTCGGGAGATCGAGTCAGTCTGCCAGCATCTTGAGACGGCACTCTCGGCAGTCCGGAACGGGAGTTTCACCCCTGATGCCGCGGGATATGACCTCTTCCACCGTGCAGTTCACCTGATCCGATCGATCCTCGCCGGCGAGAAGGAGTCGCCGGTTGCCATCATCAGGGAACTCCGGGCAATAAAAGGGGAGAAACCAGTCATTCCGGAGAAGAGACAGGCTGCCACTCCGAACCGGAGTGAGCCGCCACGGCTGCGGGAGACCGGAACCGTCCGGATCGCAAACGAGACCCTTGACCGGCTCATCACCGGATCGGATGAACTCCTCACCACCCGCCTCTCAATGGGCCACAGGATGCGGGAGCTGGATGCGATGATGATCCGGTTCTCGCTCTGGCAATGGACCCATGTCCAGGTCGCCACCGATCTCCGCAGGATCGAGGAGCTCCTCAGAAGCGACAGGGACATGATATACGAGGACTGGGTCGCCCTTGACCGTATCCTGAAGTTCCAGAAGAAGAACCGGGAATTCATCGATTCGCTCAGGCATGATCTCACCACGCATATCCAGGAGAATGCCCGTAATCTCCATATCCTTGAATCAAGCACCCAGGTGATAGCAGATACCATTCATGATGCCGTCCTCCTTCCGGTCTCCCACATCCTTGCCACCTTCCCCGGCTTCATCAGGGAGGTTGCCGGATCCTCGGGGAAACAGGTCGATTTTGCCGTCGACGGGGGGGAGATCGAGATCGACCGCCGTCTCCTTGAGGCGCTGAAGGATCCTCTGACGCATCTCATCAGGAACGCCATCGATCACGGGATCGAGCATCCGGGAACCAGGGTTTCCAAAGGAAAAAGCCCGAAAGGAAGGATTCATATCCGGGTCGTCCCGCTTGCAGGCAGCAGGGTCGGCATCGACATCTCCGATGACGGGAAGGGGATCGATCCCGGTGCAATCAGGAGATCCGCAATAGAGAAGGGATTGCTGACGGAAGAAGAGGCGCACAATCTTTCTGACGATGAGAGCATACGCCTCGTCTTCCGCTCAGGCCTCTCGACCTCACACGATGTGACCGAGCTCTCGGGACGGGGGCTTGGCCTTGCGATCGTCGAGGATGCGGCAACCCGTCTTGGAGGAGATGTCACCATCACCTCAATATCCGGGCAGAACACCTGTGTCCGGATGTATCTCCCGGTCCGGCTCTCAAACTTCCGGGGTGTCGTCGTCTCTGCCGGGAGGAGGAAGTACGTCATCCCGATGCAGCAGGTCCGCCAGGTCATCAGGATGAAACCGGGAGCAGAGGAGGTCCGGATCGGTGATGATCTCATCAGGCTCATCGCCCTTGAACGGGGCCTCGGCGTGAAGCTCCCCCCCATGAAGATCGATCCAAACCACCCGGTTCCGGTCGTCCTTCTTGCATCCGGAGCGGGAAAACTTGGTATCTATGTCGATGAAGTGATCAGGGTCCAGGAGATCGTCGTCAGGTCGCTGGGAAGCCAGCTCCGCCATGTCCGGAGGATCGCCGGTGCCGGGATCCTCGATGACGGAAGTGTGGCACTCGTCATCGACCCGCTCGATCTGATCATCTCGACACTCCCGCGTGGAGAGGGGCGGGGAGGGAGACTGGAGCCTGCAACCGGCCGGGTTCTCGTCGTCGAGGACTCCGTCACCTCACGGGAGTTTCTCCGGGCAATCCTTGAAGATGCCGGGTATTTCGTCGAGTGCGCATACGATGGTGCAGACGCACTCCAAAGACTTAAACAGGAGGAGTTCGATATTGTGATATCCGATGTTGATATGCCACGGGTCAATGGATTCGCTCTCACCGAGGCGATCCGGAGCAGCTCACACCTGTCCTCCCTGCCCGTGGTTCTTGTGACATCACTCGACTCGCCAGGTGATCAGGAATATGGGATACATCTCGGTGCAGATGCCTACATTATCAAGAGTATGTTTGAAAAGGATGCATTTCTCAGGGTGGTCAGGGACGTGAGCAGGCATGAGGCATAATCCGGGAGATACACGGCTCCTCGTCGTCGAGGACAGCCCGACACAGGCAGAATATATCCGGCAGATCCTTCTCCGGGCTGGGTACCGTGTCACAACTGCCATCGACGGAAAGGCTGCACTCACCTGTGTCGAGGCAGAACCGCCTGATCTCATCATCAGCGATATCGTGATGCCGGGGATGGATGGCTATACGCTCTGCCGTGAGATACGGGACTGCTGGGGAATCCCGGTCATCCTCCTCACCCAGCTCTTCGATCCCGAGGATATCGTCCGCGGCCTCGCATGCGGTGCTGTGAACTTCATCATCAAGCCCTTCGATGCCGACTACCTCGTCGATACCGTCGCCGATGTCCTCGGTGCCGGGAGGCTCCAGAATATCATCTCCAGAAACGGTGAGGTGGATGCGATCTTTGGGAAGAAGACCTACACCATCACCGCTGAGAAGGCTCAGATCCTTCGGGTGCTCATCTCAACCTATGCGACTGCCGTCAGAAAGAATATCGAACTGCAGGAGGCACGGGACGAACTCTACGGAATGAATGAACAGCTCCAGGAGTTTGTTGAGGAGCTGCATCAGACAAACGACGACCTTCAGCATGAGATCGATGAGCGGCAGCGGATCGAGGATGCACTCATCGATGCCCATGAGAAACTCCATCTCCTCACAAGCATCACCCGGCATGATATCAGAAACCATCTCACCGTCATCGAAGGGTTTGTCGAGCTCGCGTCTTCTGATGACCGGCCGGTATCCCCCGAGGCGGCCTTCATTCGGATCCGTGAGGCAGCCCACCGGATTGGGAAGATCATCGAGTTTACCGGGAACTATCAGGAGATCGGGTCATGCGATCGGGAATGGCTGAATCTCCGTGATCTGGCAGGGGATGCCACGGCACTCATCGATCTTAATGGCATATCTGTCACTTCCAGCCTTCCGGATATCGAGATCCTCGCAGATCCATTAATGGAGACGGTGATCGCAACCATCATTGAAAATGCCATCCGCCATGGGAAGAAGATTACAAGAATCCATCTCACCGCTGATATCGGGGAAGACCTCCGTATCAGGATCACCGATGACGGGATCGGAATACCCCAAAGTAAGAAAGAGCGGATCTTTGAGCAGGGGTATGGAGAAAATACCGGCCTTGGACTCTTCCTCGCATCCAGGATACTGGCGACATGCGAGTTTGGGATATCCGAGACCGGAACGTACGGGGAAGGTGCCTCTTTTGAGATCAGGATTCCCACGGAACGGTTTCGATAGGAGGAGAGGTTGATGAAGCACATTCTCATCGTCGAGGACAGTACAACCCAGACAGAGTATCTCAGACGGATCATCGAGGGGGACGGGTACCGCGTCACCACCGCTGCCGATGGAGATACGGCACTCGGACTGATACCGGACGACCCCCCGGATCTGGTGCTGAGCGATATCGTGATGCCGGGAATGGACGGCTATGAGCTCTGCCGCCGGATAAAAGAGATGAGTACGATACCGGTATTCCTCGTCACCCAGCTCTTTGATCCCGAGGATGTCATCCGGGGGGTTGCATGCGGTGCAGACAACTTCATCATCAAGCCCTTCGATCCGGCGTTCATCCTTGCACGGGTCAGAGATGTCTTTCTGAAAGGCGAGGAGGAGGAGGGCGACGAGCTCACGATCACAATCGCGGATCGAACCTACACCATCACCGCCGGGAGGAAGACGATCCTCGATATCCTCCTTTCGACCTATGCGATTGCTGTCCGGAAGAATGCGGATCTCGAAGAGGCGAGGGACGAACTCTATGGACTGAATGAACAGCTTCAGGAGAAGAACGAAGACCTCAAGGCAGAGATCGCCCAGCGTGAGCGTGCCGAGGGGGCCCTTGCGGAAGCCCACCGGAAACTGACCCTTCTCACAAGCATCACCCGCCACGGACTCCTGACACAGCTCTCCTCGATACAGGAGTCGCTTGAATATGCAGAGAGGGTCCTTGACCGCGAGCCAGGGGCGGCTCATGATCATCTCCGGACAGCAACGGGAGGTATCGACCGGGCAATCCAGACGACCCGGTTCACCCAGGAGTACCAGAAGATCGGGGAGAGCCAGCCCGAATGGATCCGTTTTCCTGAGATTCTCCCCCACGATACCGGCGGTGTGGGGGTTGATACAAAGGTTCCGGATGATCTCTACCTCTATCTCGATCCTGTGGCTGAGAAGGCGGTCTGGGCAATCATCACCGATGCCGCCCGGAGGAAGGCAGAAAGAGTGGCGATCAGCTACTCCGGGGAGAGGGATACAGGGGTGATCACCATCGAGGATGACGGCATCGGTATTCCCCTCGCCGGAAAGGATGCCCTCTTCTCCTATGAACTTGGGATCGGGAAGGCCTTCTCCCTCTTCATGGCACGGGAGGCGCTGGCAATCACCGGAATTGACCTTACTGAGACGGGGGAGCCCCGGCAGGGGGGGCGGTTTGAGATCCGCTGCCCGGCAGGATCGATCCGGCACAGACCAAAATAGAAGAGGAGAGCCATGCGGAGCCACCCATTCTTCACCGAACCGGTCGAGCAGCGGCGTATCATCATTATTCTTGCCGCCATCACCATCACGCTTGCCGCAAATATCATCGGTCTCCTTCAGGGGATCACCTATGTCTTCCCCCATCTCCTCTATCTCCCGATCCTCCTTGCCGGCTACTGGTATCCGAGGCATGGGACCGCCATCGCTCTCCTCATTGCAGCCCTCTATGCAGGTGCGGCCCTCCTCCTCACCCCTCCGGAGCTCATCACCACCATCTCCATCCTTGCACGGGCGGCGGTCTTTATCGCCATCGGGCTCGTCGTCTCATTCCTGACGATCAGGCTGCGCCAGTCCGAGGAGCAGCTCCATGACCTCATCGAGTTCCTTCCTGACGCCACCTTCGCCATCGACCGGGAGGGGCGGGTCATCGCATGGAACCGTGCCATCGAGAAGCTGACCGGGGTTCCGAAGATGAAGATCATCGGAAAGGGTGAATCTGCGTATGCTGTGCCATTCTATGGAGAGAAGCGGCCGATCCTCATCGATTATGCACTCAGGAGAGATCCTGCTATAGAAGCATTATATGAGGGGGTATCAAGGAACGGCGATGCCTTCGAGGCGGAGGTGATCGCACCCATGCTCCATGACGGCCGGGGAGCCCATCTCAGATGTGTCGCAACCCCGCTCTATGACTCCGGCCGGGAGATCGCTGGTGCGGTCGAGTCGATTCGTGATATAACCGGCGAGGTGATGGCACGATCCGCCCTGAGAAACACGAACCGGCAGCTGAAGACCATTAGCGGGATCATCCGTCATGGCCTCTCAAAACGGCTTGAGGAGCTGTACCGTCATCTGACCATCGGGAGCATGCAGATCAGTGATCCCGCCTCCCTCTCGGTCCTCAGAAAGATCGAGGGGTCGGCAGACGGGATACGGAGGCAGATCGCCATATCACGGGACTTCCGGGAGATCGGAGCCATTCCCCCTGTCTGGATCCCGGTCCAGGAAGCCGTGCATGAGGCGGCTGCCCGGCTTGATACCAAAGGAATGGTAGTCCATGCCTGGACGGAACGGCTCTCCATCTTCTCAGACCCGCATCTCCGGACCGCCATCTCGCACCTGATAGAGAATGCACGTGCGGCAGGGGCGACCGCCCTCCTTGTCACCTACCAGATCCGGGAGGACGGATGCGCCATCATCCTTGAGGATAACGGAACCGGCATCGCCGATGATGAGAAGGAGAGGCTCTTTGCGGAGAATATCGAGCGATCAGGCCACGGTCTCTTCCTTGCCCGTGAGATCCTTGGGATCACCGGGATCGGCATTCATGAGGAAGGGGAGAGCGGCCGCGGGGCACGGTTCGTCCTGACGGTCCCGCCGGAAGGATACCGGATTATGTAACGGGGAGGAAGAATGGATCCACGACGTATTCTCATCGACATCAAGGGGGAGAGACAGGATATTGCCGGATGGATTGCGATGATTCCGGGTGTCCGCGAGGTGATATGGCAGGCGGAAGACGCAGCTGATCTTCCGGGGATCCGGGTTTTGGATCCCGAAGCGGCAGCAGAGGCGACCCTTATCATCACGGAACCGGGCGGGGAGCATCTCCGGGACCCCGTCGATCTCCTCATCATCCCATCAGATCTGAAGGAAGGGGAACGGCTCATCACCGACCGGCCTCTCCTGTGCGTCTTCTCTGAGAGGGGGGCAGCAGATGCCGCCGCAACATTCCTTGATCAGCAGTACCCCCCCGAGATCATCCTCCTTGCCGAGAGGGGGAGTGACCAGGAGATACGGCTGCATGCACCCCGTGCATCCATCACCAGTGAAATGATGACGGGGGATCTCACCATCGATATCCTCCGTCTCGCCGCCGCGTATGATCCGACGCTGATCGTCATCCCGAAACGGATCCCGGATCCGGCGGCGATCCTCAAAGCCGGGGTTCCGGTCTTCATCCCCTATCTCAGGGGAGGGGCTGCCGAGGTCCGCGAGATCCGATCTGATGAATTCCCGGCTGCAGATACCGTCTGGATCGACTATCACGGAACAACCGGTGACCCCGCAGTGGACCGGATATTTGCCGCATTTGAAGGGGATGCAATCGTCTCCCTCGCCCGGTGCAGGCGGCATCCGGACGGGTATGAGGTGGATGCGGTCTTCACCCCGGAGAGCCACCGTGGCCGTGGGCTCTCCCGGCAGGTGATGACGGCCCTCATCGAGGCATGCTATAATGATGAGCTGACGATGTATGCGGTTGTCCATCTGAAGAAGTTCTATGGGGAGTTTGGGTTCGTCCCGATCCCTGAAGGGGATCTTCCTGCTTCGGTCCGCGAACGGTACCTCTGGGCAGCAGGCAATATGGAGGGTGCCGAGGTGGCTCCGATGCGCCGAAGCCCGCAGAGGCCTGCTATTCTGCAGGAGTCGATATCCATAAATAGGTAGCCTCCCAAATCTGGAGATCATGCAGGTGCCTGATGCGGGGGATCTCCCGGTCTTAAAGGCGATCGCCCTCCTCGGAGGATGCCGCGGCCCGGTCCGGATATCGACGCAGAGCCTCGGCTCCACCCTTGGGACGAGCCCACAGACCATATCCCGCCGTTTAAAAGCTCTTGAATCGGCTGGATTCATCAGCCGGACGGTCGATCCCTCGGGCCAGTCGGTGACGGTGGCGAAGGCGGGCGAGGAGGTTCTCAGGAGGGAGCATGCCGAATACTGCCGGATCTTCTCCCGCGTCGGCGGACACTTCATCCTCCAGGGGACGATCATCTCGGGTCTCGGTGAGGGGCGGTACTATATGTCCCTGCCCCATTACCGGGAGCAGTTCAGGATGAACTGCGGGTTTGAGCCCTTCCCGGGGACATTAAACATCAGGCTGAACCAGCAGAGCATTCCCATACGCAAGAGGCTGGAGTCGCTCGAATGGGTAACCATCCCGGGTTTTTCAGATGAACACAGGACATTTGGTGAGGCTCGCTGCCTCCCATGCAGGATTGAGGGGATCCCCTGTGCACTCATCGTTCCCGGCAGGACACATTATCCTGAGGATATCATTGAGCTGATCTCAGGTGTCTCCATCAGGGGCGAACTCGGGCTTGACGATAACGATACCATCGATGTGGAGGTCGGATATGATGCATGAAGCAATAACAGCACTAAAAGAGGGACGTTTTGTCCTTATCTATGACTTTGACAACCGTGAGCGTGAGACCGATCTTGTGATCCGATCCGATACCATTCGGCACAGCGACATCCTCAGGATGCGAAAGGACGGGGGCGGCCTGATCTGTACTGCAGTCCACCCGGATGCGGCAAAGGCACTCGGTCTCCCGTTCGCCTCGGATGTATTCTCCCGCTGCGGGGAGCTTGGGGAGAGGGAAGGGGAGATCCCCTATGACCGGAAGAACCACTCCTCCTTCTCCCTCTGGGTGAACCACAGGGAGACCTACACCGGGATCACCGACCATGACCGTGCCCTCACCATCTCCAAGGTTGCTGAACATGTCCATGCGGCGATGAACGGCGGCGGCCTCCCCCCGTTTGGAAAGGAGTTCCGGACACCCGGCCACTCTGCCCTCCTCCGTGCCGCTGACGACCTGCTGGATCAGCGGCAGGGGCAGACCGAGCTCTCCATCGCCCTCGCCCTGATGGCAGGGGTCACCCCTGCGGTCACGGTCTGTGAGATGCTTGATGATGAGACCGGCAACGCCCTTGAGAAGGAGAAGGCACGGGCCTATGGAGAGGAGCACGGGTTCCCGTTTGTGACCGGGGATGAGATCATCGAGGCGTGGCAGGTCTGGAAGAACTCGCAGTCACCGTAGGGCTACCATACGCCATACATCCCTTAACCAGGGATAGAGCAGACGTACTATTGGTTCAGAGAGGGAATCTCTCCACAAAAAAGAATTTATTGTCTGATGGCCGTCAGGGCATCATAGACCATCTTTTTATAGGATGCAAGGTTGGGGTTGTACTCAGCCCGTGCCGTCTCCGCATCCTTGCTGTCGCCAAATGCATCGATCCGGTCAAGGGTCGCCTGGGCAGTATCAAGGACCCAGATATCCCGGATATCCCGGTCAACCGGGGTGACCGTCTCGGCCCGTATCGAGATGAGGACCTTCCCGTCCGGGGTCTCATAGGCGTTTGGTTTTCCAACGACCGCAACAAAGGCGGGGGGTTCGATCTTTGCGACCTGCTGCATCGCCTCGGGCTGATAGGATCCGGCGGTGATGAAGAACGTCCCGGAGGGATCGGCGACCCGTGCCCGGTACATACTGTGCTGTTCTCCGACACGCTCCTTCTGGGTGAGGGAACCAACGATGAAGACCCGGTTGCACCGTTCCCCGGTGGGGAGGAGGAGATAGGTCGGGCTCTTCTCGTCATCACCGACACGGAAAGAGTGGCGGGCATCACGCATCTCTGCTGCAAAGACCCGCTTTGCAGGTTCGCGGACATAATTCTGGAATCGCTCGGTCATTCCATGTCACCTCCGGCACGGTTGATAAGAGCAGTATGCCTGGCCGGATCAAAGAAGAGCCATTTCGCTTCATTTGCAATGAAGAGCCCTTCAAACTCACGGCCGGTGACGGTGAGGTACCTGCCGAGGGCTCTTTCACCAAGCTGCCGGGCAACCTCGTCGGCACCAAGCGGCTGGTTCTCGGCGATATCCTGCGCCTCGGCAAGGGTCATCGAGAAGAGCCCTTCTACTGCTTCCCGCTGGATGAGGAGGTTATGGGCGGTATGGCCGTCATCCAGTGTACCCCGGATCCGGAGATCATACCTGAAGCCGGGCTGGAACTCATGAACCGGGCAGAAGTTCTGCCTCGAGAGGACACGGCTGCATCCTTCAACCGGGCAGCGTTTGACGATGCCGGAGCCGGATGCGATATGGACGAGAGCTCCCGGGATCGTTTTGCCGCCACGGGAGACCTCGATATCAGCATCCTCGTCCGGGAGGGGGGTTGCATGGGTCAGATCAAGAGAGAGCCTCCCGTTATACTCCTCAACAGCGGCATAGAAGAAGGTATAGACGATATTCTCCTGGATCTGCTCAACACCCTCGCCATCCCAGATGACGAACTTTATCACACCGGTCTCATCCCCGACCAGGCCGGTCTGGAGCATCCGGTCGCTTCTGCTCTCCCACTCCTGTGCTCGTTTCACCCTGACGGTTGCTATACCGGGGGTGAGATCAGCAACCGGGGTTGCCGGAGGCGGGGGGAGGAACCGATCCTCGACCGGACTGACGACCGCATCCTGATTGATGGAGATCCGTGGAGCACCCCGGAATATCCCCTTCGTCGCACCTTCGATGGCATACCAGTTCCCCTGCTCCAGTGCCGGGATTTGGGCATCTCCCCAGATGGTAAATGCATATGCACCATCCGGGGTTGCGATGATGCCGCTCTCCCGAACAGTCTCGGAGCCGACATGGCGGACAGAGATGATCTTCCCTTCAAACCTGGACATGGGCTCCTCAGATCCGGCAGGTCCGGCAGAAACAGCGATCTCTGAATCCACAGGCGTACAGGATGCCGAATCGATGGTGAGGGAGAGGCGGCCGTTATACTCCTCAACAGGAACGTAGGCGAAGGTATAGGCCGTATCAGGCTCAAGCTTCCGGTCGCTGTCACCCTTCCAGATGACGAACTTCACCGTCCCGCTCTCGTCCCCGAGGAGTCCGGTCTGGAGCATCCGGTCATGGCGGACCTCCCAGTCCTGGACAATCTTTGCGGTGACTGAAGCAATGCCGGGGCGGAGATCGGCAATCCTGGTGATCTCCGGGGTGAGAGGACGATCTTCGTTGATCGGAGTGACCGTCGTTCCCGCATGAATCTTCAGGTTGGATAATCCCCGGAACTCATCGACGACTGCGCTTTCAAGCCTGAACCATTCCCCGACTTTGAGGAGGGCCGGAGCATTCTTTGCAAAGATAACGAACCTGACGGCACCGGTGTCATCAGCGATCACCCCGGTCTGGGCGACTGCCGGTGAGGGGGGTTCTGTCACCGAGACGACCTTTCCTTCCACCGTCACCCATTCGCCGGGGACGAGTGTTCCGATGCCGACGGCATCCGAAGAGGGTGCGGACGGCTTTGGCTGCTCAATGCCATGCTCCTTAAATGTGTCCTGCAGAATTGTCCGTTCCGCTTCGGATGGCGGCACGCCAAACTCGGTGACGAGGCGGTTGATCTTCGATGCGATCTTCTCCGGCCGGGGTTCGATCCCCTGTGCCTTCAGTTTTTGGGAGATTCTTGCAATGATATCATCTGTTTCCATAATGATCTCCAACATTCCATAGGTACGGTTTGGATATAAACCCCCAAGACCGGGGGGTGAAAGTGAACCATGATATAGGTGTCAGATCAACATGATCTTCTATGTCGATCACCGTCGATTCAACAATCATGGAGCTTATTCAGGCGAAGCCGGAATCAGCAGCAATACTTCAGAACTTTGGTATGGGATGCCTCGGATGCGCCATCGCACACAGCGAGACGATCCGCGAAGCAGCAGTCGTTCATGGCATTCCACTCGAGGAGCTTGCCAACGCCCTTGGTATCGCAATCGAATAAAATTATTTTTTCCTTCGGAGGGCCTTCAGTTCGCTGAGGGATGCCTCAGGATTTTTCGTCAGGTGCCGCACAACCTCCGGCTCATGGTTGAGCGTACAGTTTGTGCAGGCCCAGACCTTCCCCCCGGATGAGCTCTCCACCCAGTCGCCGAGGGTCTCATCACCGCACGGGTACAGGGGGCAGTAGCAGAAGTCGCACCGCTGGCCTTCAAAATGGCAGGGATAATAGGGGCAGTTCTTCTTCGACCACTCGACCCATGCCCCGCCGTTGAAGCGGCTGTAGATGAAGAACGCCGGTTCATCCGCAGGAACCCTCCCCTCATGGCGGTCGAGGGCGACGGATACCCCTTTTCGAACAGCGCTCATGATCCGCTCACCCGCAGGGGAGACCGGACCCGCATAGCTGTGAACGGCCTCGCCCTCCGAAGCGACGATGATCGCATCCGTCGTCGTTCCGGTGAAGGATCGGCCCAGATCCCGGAGTGCCAGAACCTTCGCCTCGGTGATGGTGATAAACGCACCGAGGAGGGCGGCAGGGGTGAAACCTTCGCTGCTGGTGACGATGACATTGATGGTGCCAGGCCCCTCCGGTGTCGGATGGGTCACCCCGGCGGTGATGAAGAACGTCAGGAAATCGTATCTCAGGACGACGAGGTGGCGCATCGGAACCGCAGTCATCAGGCCAAAGGAGCGGTCGGAGAGGCCATGGGAAGCACGCAGGAGAGAGAGGGTGCGCTCCGGCTCGTCCGCCGAGTACCCATGAGGAACAGTATGGTTGAGGAGCGTCGTCACGTCTGCAAGACCGCCCCCCACCCCCGAACTTGCGGCAAGGAACGCCCCCCTGATCAGGAGAGTCTCACCACGGAGATAATATCTCATCCGATATCGTAATGGGCGCGATCCTTGAGCTCCTGCTGCTTTGCCGCATTCCATCCCCCGACATCCGAGAGATAGCCGGTGATCCGCGAGATCTGGGAGACATCATGGGATCCGCAGTCCGGGCAGATGGCGGCACCGCAGAGCGGACAGTAGGCGAGCGACTCGATGATATCATGGGGGCAGTGGCAGTGATCGACCGGGCACATCTGCTGGAGGATCGCCTCCCCGCAGGCAGGACACGGCTCCTCATCCACAATATGGTGGCAGGTATGGCATTTGTACCGCCTCTCTTCGACCGGGATATCGTCAAGAGCGCTGTACTTCTCAATCGCCTTCTTCTGTTCCTCTGTCCAGTGCATGCGGAGTAGTTGGAGGATGGAGGATAAAAGTCTGATCCTCGGGTACTCTCCCGCCGGAAGAGGGGATCACAGAAGATAGATTGCGATAATCACGAGGAGAAATATCACCGCCAGAATCCGGATCCAGAGGGGTATATCGAGCCTCGTCTCTGGCTGGTCATTGCGCCTCTCCGGGACCGGCATCGGCTCGTCACTCTCGACGACGAAGGTCCCCTGATACCCGCACTTCTTGCACCGGTACTCGGAGCCTGCATACCCGCCAATCGTCCGGAAGAGATCCTCACTTCCGCATGAGGGGCATCGGAGCATACACGAAACTGGAACGGGAGAAGGCTTCAACCTTCCCCAGAGGGGAAAGGTGTGCCTCAGAGTGACTCATAGGGTTCATCACCCACCGGAGAAGCCGGTGTCAGGACGAGATTCTCTTCATCGGCACCCGGCGGTTCACCGGCAGCGATCCCGGTACTCTCTGGCCGCAGCAGCAGGATCCGCAGCTCCATAGATGGCACGGCCGACGATGACCCCATCAACGAGCGCCTTCACATCCTCGGGTGCGGCACCCTGTGCACCGACACCCGGCGAATAGATCTTCTTTCCCCCGATGATCTCACGGAGTGCCGCCACACGGGCAGGCCGGGTCGCCGGGGCGATGATCCCGTCTGCACCCGCATCGACCGCCATAGCACTGAACCGCTCGGCCACCCCGCCCGAGAACCATTCCGCACCACCCGGATGGCTCATCTCACAGACGACGAAACATTCGCCGCCATGCGCATGGGCAGAGGCGACACAGGCTTCAAGCGAGTCGCCTCCCGGAAAGGCATGGCAGATGACGGCAGAGCATCCGGCAGCAAAGACCTGATCACAGATGAGGGTGTTCGTATTTGGGATATCCGCCACCTTGAAGTCCGCGATCACCGGGACTCCGAGGGCAGCGATCTCGCCGGCAACAGATAGCCCGGCTCCAAGGACGAGCGGGTAGCCGATCTTGATGGCATCGAGATGATCTGCCGTCAGTGATGCGATCCGGAGGGCCTCCTCCCGTGAGGTGGCATCGAGGGCGAGGATAAGAGCGCTCATGCCGCCAGCCTCTCAAGTGTTGCCGCAATAAGGAGCGGGAGGGTGATCGTCGCATCGCCATAGACCGTCACGGCACGGGCCTCCTCGGTGATCTTTCCCCAGGACCGTGCCTCGTCAAGCGTCGCCCCCGACAAACCGCCGAGATCGGGGCGATCCCCGGTGAGCTGGACCGCATAGGTAAAGCCGTTCTCTGTCATCAGCATACTCTGGAGGATGAAGTTCTTTGGAACACCACCGCCGACGATGAATGCCCCGGCCTTCTCTGCGGCAAAACAGCGGTTCATCAGGGGTTTCATATCCGCAAAGGCATCGATGGTCACCTTGTTCGTCTGGGAGAAGAGCCAGTACTGAAGGCCGATCATCGAGTCCTGGACTGCCGGGCAGTAGACCGGGATCTCCTTCCTCGCCGCGGTAGCGAGGATGCCGGAGTCGAGGGAGCCCCCGATCCTCCGGAGGAGATCACTGATCGAGAGGACGGAACCATCAGGAAGATCGCTGTACACCCCCTGCATATACTCCTCAAACTCCTCAAACGCCTCGGTCGGGAGATAGACATCATAGATACGGTTGATCTCATCATGCCGGAGATCAACATCATCACAGATCTCGGTCCCATGGTAGTGATGGCAGCCGATCGCCTCGATGACGTCATGTGTCAGGTTCGCACCCGTTGAGACGAGGATATCAATATACCCGGCATCCAGGAGATCTGAGACGATACCGCCCATACCCGCTGGAACCATCGCCCCTGCAAGGCCGAAGAACCGGGTCGTTGCCGGATCGGTAAACATCCTCTCGGTGATCGAGACCGCCTCTGCAAGCGATCCCCCGTTATAGGCGCCCGCCCCCCCCATCGCATCCACAAGCTCCCCGACCGTCATCCCGGGCCGGAGGTGGATCTGTGTGACCGCGTCAGAACACTTCTGTGACATCAGTACTCAACCCTGGTACCGTTGGTACTCGCAGACCATAAGTACCACACCTCAGAAGAGAGTGAGACGAAGGGGGCTATCAGGAAAGTTTGTCGCCGGAGTAGCGGTAGAGATGAGATGGCACCTGGATCACAAACCTCGCACCCTCACCATAGACACCCTCCTCCGAGATGCTCATCCCGCTGATCGCAAGGATCTCACAGGCAAGGAAGAGACCAAGCCCGGTATTCTTTCCAACACCCCGATCAAATATCCGGCTCTTCTCCTCCGGGGGTATCCCGATACCGTCATCCTCACAAAGGATGGAGAGCCCGCCACCTGTGATTTCGGCGGAAACACGGATACGGGTAACCTTCTCCCCATGGCGGATGGCGTTGTCGATACAGGTGGCGATCACCTTCTCAAAAAGCGGATCAGCCAGGATCTCAACCCCGGGGAGATCAGTCGCCATCAGAACACCGCCGTTATCCACAGAGTCGACTGCCCGGACCACCGTCATCGGCAGGTCCTGCCAGGAGAAGCCATGGGATCCTATCTCCTGGTAATCATGGGAAAATTCAACCATCTCGAGGATTCGCCCAATTGTATCTTTAATCTTTGAAAAACCATCATTTTGCGGGAGAATAGGATCGGGGCCCTCCATCAGGTCGAGGTATCCAAGGATCGTGCCAAGACGGTTCCTCAGGTCATGCCGGGTCATCGACGAGAGAAGTGCCAGTTTGGTGTTAAGATGGCGGATTGAGTCCTCCATCTTCCGTCGATCGGTGATATCGGTGATGAACCCCTCGCTGTACCCGGGAGAGCCATCCTCTTCGTACACAACCGTCCCCCGTTCCCAGACCCATCGGATATCGCCGTCAGAGCGCCGGATCGGATACTCTCCCTCAAAGATCCCCTTCGTCCGTATCATCTCCATCCACGCATTCCAGAGCCGTTCCCGATGATCCGGGAGGATGATATCATTCCATGAGAGCACCCGGTTGCCGATGAACTCATCAGGCGCATACCCGGTGAGAGACCGGCATCCTTCTGAGATGAACCGCATCGTCCAGTCGCGGTCGATATCACAGCGGTACACCATACCGGGAATATGAGAGAGGAGATGGTTGATCTCATCCTCATGCCGTTTTCGCTCTGAGATGTCGCGAATCACCCCGAGGAGATGCTGACGCCCCTCCATCATCAGGGGACTCACCGTCGCCTCGAGATCGAGGAGGGTGCCGTCGGATCTGAGCCCCTTCCATTCAAAGAACTGAAGTTCACCTTCTTCTGCACGTCCAAGGAGATCGAGAAGGATATCGCGGGATCTCCCTCCGGAAGGCTGAAATTCGGGGGAGAGGGTTCCAGCCTTCCGCCCGATCATCTCGTCACGTGAGAATCCGAAGAACTCCATCGCCCGGAGATTGCAGTCCCGGACGGTCAGGCCATCGAAGAGGAGAAGTGCATCACCCGCCGACTCAAAGAGAAGGTGGCAGTAATCCCCCTTCTCCTGGAGTGATGCTTCTGCCATCCGTGCCTCCGTGACATCAAGAATGGTCACAAGGACGAGATCAGGACGGCCGACATCCCCCATCGGGGTGATGATACACCGATAGTACCGTTCCCCGGCGAGTGTCGGATACGGTGAGTAAACCTCCATCTCCTCCCCGGTCGCAAAGACCTCCCGGAGGCTCGCCTCAAGGGGTTCCATGAGATCGACGGGCATTCCAAGCTCACGCCAGTGGTGGCCAACCATCTCCTCCGGAGTCATCCCGATCTGGGACGCTCCTTTTCTACAGACGTACCGGAACCGGCACTCCCGGTCATAGACATAGAAGTTCACCGGAGTGATATCAAAGATGGTATCAAGGAGGATCTGCTGATCCTTGATCTCGGCAAGGAGGATCTCGCGTTCATGATCCCGTGCGATGACCTCCTCCATCTGCGCTTTGAGTTCTTCATCAACGACGGAGAGGGATTCGTACTGGTTCTGGAGATCCTGTTCCAGGGCGACCCGGTAGCTGATATCCCGGATCGTCTCGATGGCGCCTGACAGCCTTCCGGCATCATCAAAGAGCGGCGTCGCCTTTCCCCAGAGGAAGACCGGATTGCCTCTGGGCTTCGCCTGGGAGGACTCGGCATAGACGGCATGCCCCTCACGCCGGAAAATACTATACCCGAGCCGCTCATCCGTATCCAAAATCAGGCCTGCGGCGATATCGATCAGCATCGGCCGGACAGTCCCATAGATGGGAACGGCATACGCAAAGTCTCCCCGTCCGATCATCTCATCAGCCAGAACTCCGGTCATCTCCTCCATCGCCCGGTTCCAGGTTGTCACATATCCCTGGTCATCGATTGAGAAGGTGGGATCAGGCAATGACGAGATGAGCGTCTCAAACCGCCGTTCAGCCTGGCGGAACGCAACAGAACGGCGGATGGCATTGCCAAGTTCCGCAAACTGGGACTTCGGATCCCCGCCCTTCCGGATGTAGAAATCTGCCCCTTCGTTCAGTGCCCGGATCGCCACCTCCTCCCGTCCCCTTCCGGTGAAGATGACAAACGGGATCGTCATCCCAAACGATCGAACCTGTGAGAGGAGGGCAAGGCCATCCATGAGGGGCATCTCGTAGTCGGAGACGATTGCATCAAAAGGGCCATGAGCCAGTTTTCCCAAGGCTTCGCTCCCGGAGCCTGCTGTTGTTACAGAAAATCCATCACGTTCAAGGAAGAGCCGTGTCACCTCAAGAAGAGCGGGTTCATCATCGACGAGGAGAACGGATGTCATTGAAAAGGGGGGATCTGGAGAGGGGATTTACCCTACTCGAGGAACCACCGCATCGCTTCGGGTGCGTGCGTCTTGATCTCCTGAAGGAAATAGGTCCCAAACTCTGGATCTGAATCATCAATCGCCGCCTGGATCGTCCTGAAGAGCCAGGGTGAGAGATCCGGACCCTTATCCATCGAGTTCATCACAACAACGACCGCCTCGTCAACCTCGGTCCTGCTCTTCCACTTATATGCCATAATCTCAGTTCACCAGAAGGTAGATTGGATGGAAATTATATAAAACCATCTATCGGACTTTGAGCCTTCCATCCTTGCCGCTGATCCTGCCCTTGGATCGGAGTGTATCAACGATATGGGTAACCATCTCCTCATCGATGGAAAACCGGATCGGGTAGGACTCCTGATCTGCGGTGATTGCGGTATCCGGGAGCCGCCGGTGGATCTCCCCGATGGTGGCCGCTCCATCTCCGATGAGCCGCACCGTCTCATCTGCGAGCATCAGAAGGAGGAAGAACTGCTCAAGGAATGCAACAAGGCTCTCCTCCTCGGGATCAGACTCCTCCAGAAGGGAGATCAGCTCCTCGGGATCATCACAGAAGATGATATCCGTCCCGGTCTGGACCGAATAATGCATCTCAGAGGAGACCATCCGCTCAGCGGTCAGGCCGGCCTTCTCAAGCTCCTCAATTTCGGGATACAGGATGAGATCAGCAGGCATTGATATCTCAAGGAGGTCCGGCTCAATCCGTTTTGTAACGATGATGGCATCATCCTCTGCGGTGATGAGCCCCTGCTTCTCATAGAGGACGAGGCGTAAGGCATCGTGGAGCCGGGACCGGATCTCCTCTTCAGCCATCGGCTCTTCACTGCTCTCCCCGAGGAGGGTTCTGCCACCATCCTCATCAATCGCTCCCATGATCCTCGTAAACGCCTCCTCATCGGATGTGATGAGCCCCTGGGCAAGTGAAAGAGCCTCAAGATCAACCGGGTCATCCGGTGCAAGAGAGCGGAGATATCCCTTCAATGCACCAATTGTGCCTACCACAACCTCTTCCGAGGTGAGGACCGGATCAGAGGAGAGTTTTGCAGAAACACCTGATTTCTTCAGAAGACGCATGATTCGCTGGGCGTTGTCGCGATCATCAAAGAGTATTGTAAGACCCTGTACCATGCAGAAGAATGCTCTTTGCCTGATGATGAAACCTTGTGTCAGGATGTAGATCTGCCGGGAAGTCCGGACTCGTAGATGAGCGTAAAGTACCGGGCGGCGAATATGGTGAGGACGACATAGATGAAGAATGCAGGGATATGGCCGATGGGAGAAAGCTCGATCAGATACCCGGCGGGGAGCGACAGAAGGAGGGAGATAACAGTATAGAAGATGACCGCGGAGACATATGTGGCAGGACCAATTGCCCGGATATGTCCAGTGATCGCACTCAGTGCAAACCCGTCCCGGATACGGCCTGAGCGGGCGGTTCTGATAATACCAATCATCGAGATGAGGATGACCAGTCCATACAGGAGCACCACGCCAAGGAGGAGGAAGAAGACCGCACCGACAGGAGAGAAGAGAAGACCGCGGTCCGCATGGGTGATGAGATCCAAAAGCCGGCTCTGCCTGGATGTAATGAAGAGGATCGCTCCGATGATGGGGGCTGAATAGATAAGCTGGACAAGAGTCAGCCTGATTCCGTCAAAGAGGATCTCACGCGGGGAGGAGAGATCAGGGATTGCCGGATCGCCACGATAAATCCGTGCGGTATAGCCCATCATCAGGGGGAAGAGTGCCATCATTCCCATCAGGAGAGGGATACGTTTTGGATGATCGCGGATCGCAGCCACTGCATACCCCGCCGACTCCTCTGCTGACTCCCAGATATCTATCATTTTGAATATATCCAGTCGACGGGATCAGATATAACATTCACCACATCATCGGGAAGAGCCAGAGAACCCCGGCAGAGAGGGCGGGCAAGGTGTCTCCGGGCCGAGGGCGGAACTTCGTACCAGCCGGGCAGCAGATGCCGCTCCTCGAACCGAATAACCGGATCCGGGAGCCTCTCTCCGCACCGGCGGCATTTGTACCCCTTCTTCGCCCCGGCCGAGGTCATCCTCTTCGCACATGACGGACAGAGGGGAGCCCCGGCAATCCGGAGAGGAGGGGCATCGAGAATACAGACCTTCTCAAGATTCAGTGTCGTATTCCGGTAGCTCCCGCAGGCAACGATCCTGTCACCTGGTGCAAGGGCCCGGATGATCTCCCGAAAGCCCTTCACCGGCTCATAGGCCATACAGGTGAGGTGGTTCTCTCCATCGCTGATCCGGACTGAGACATGCCCCCCGATCCCGGTCTTCGGAGAGGTGGTGACGGTTCCCGCAATGATATACGATCGTCCGTCTTCAAGACGTCCTGTCGATCCCCGGATCAGATGGGCATCCGTCCCCTGGTTCGTCTCAAAGAGAGCCTCAATGGCGGGCTCTTCAGACTCGATCAGGTGTCGGGCGAGGGAGACCCAGACAGGGCTCTCCCCCCGGATGCCGAAGAGGACCGGATCCGGGGTGTGTGGAACGCAGACAACGACATTATTGGCGGCATCGACCGTATCCCAGGTATGGGGGAAGGTCATCTCCTCTGCTCTCGCCAGCGTCTCTGCATCGACGATCCGTTCCCTCTCCCTTCGGCTGACATCCCGGTAGACGAGATACTCCGAGGTGCTCTCCGTCAGGTCTGCTGCAACGGCAGCAACGGCACCGATGAGACCCCGGCCATTCTTCCAGCCACGATATCGCGCTCCTGCTTTGATACAGGCATCGATGGCACCCTCGATTGTACAGAATCCGGTGATCGCCTCCTCTGCAAAGGCGGCAGGAGGACGGCGATCCCCACAGACGACAAGCCCTGGATTTGTCCTCTCACATGCAAGATCGGCAAGCTCTTCGATGAGCGACCCTGCAATGGAGAAGGCGGTATCCGGGTCCCCCTCAGCCCCGATGGCAATGGCTGCATTCCCCCTGGTCTTCCAGATGATCGTCGGATTGAGCCTGATGAGCCGGAGTGAGTGGACCGGGATTCCTGATGCCTCAAGCCTCCTGACAAGGACCGCTCCGAGATAGGTGGTGCACATACCTTCCGGGGAGTCGGTATCATCGATTCCAATCCACATAGCTACAGATCTGCTCTCCCCACCCATAAGGGGGAGTGTCAGATCATTTATCATCTCGCTTATCCTTGTAGGATAGAGAGACGATGGTACAGGAACGACTTATCCAGACGGTGGTGGCCATCCTCATTACCGCAGGGTTTGACGTCTCCGAACGATGCACCCAGAGACCGCGAAGCTTTGATCTCCTGGCAGCAGATCGAGGGCGACTTGTCATCATCAAGGTCGTCTCCCAGATCGACTCTGTATCCGAGGAGGTTGCAACCGATCTCGATGCGATGGCACACCATCTCAAGGCAGTCCCGATCATCATCGGGGAGCGGGCACGGGATGTTCCGCTTGAGCGGAGTGCAGTATATCTCAGATACGGCCTCTTCGCCGTCTCACCATCAACACTGTATGATTATCTGGCTGAAGATATCCCCCCGCTCGTCTATGCCTCGCCAGGAGGGCTCTATGTCAATATCGACGGTCACCGCCTCCACCAGATGAGAGAGGCACATACCCTCTCACTCGGTGATCTCGCCCATCTTCTTGGCGTCTCCAGAAGGACGATCAGCAAGTACGAGAGCGGCATGGGGACGACGCTTGAGATGGCCCTGAAGCTCGAGGAGCTCTTCGATGAGCCGATCGTCCAGCCGATTGATCTCTTCATGGACCGGCCCCATGATCTCCCCTCCGTCACTGCCATCGAAGAGAGCGGGGCGGGTACCCCTGCCGGGTACCTCCAGTCCATCGGGCTTGAGCTCCATTCATTCCGGCGTGCCCCCTTCCAGGCGGTCGCCCACTATGATGAGACGATGATCCTCGCCTGCTTTGGCCCTGCCCAGAAGACGGTCAAGCGCGCGGCTCTCGTCGGAAACCTCTCCCAGATTGCCCGTGCCCGCTCCCTCTGCATCCTATCTGACTATAATAAGGAGAAGAAGATAGGAAAGACCCTCATTATCGGTGAGGAGCGGCTCTATTCTCTTGAAGAGGGATCAGATCTCCTCGATCTGATGCCTGAATAATGTTTATATAGAACCACAAAGCAACTTTATCTTCAAACACTGGTGATACATTATGTCAGCACAACTTGGAGGACAACAAATTCTTATTCTGAAGGAAGGCAGCTCCCGAACACGTGGACGCGACGCCCAGAGTATGAACATCGCAGCAGCTAAGGCAGTTGCAGCAGCAGTCAGAACAACCCTTGGACCAAAAGGTATGGACAAGATGCTCGTTGACACCATCGGTGATGTCGTCATCACAAACGATGGCGTAACCATCCTCAAAGAGATGGATATCGAGCACCCGGCCGCAAAGATGATGGTCGAGATCGCAAAGACCCAGGACGATGAGGTCGGCGACGGAACCACGACCGCCGTCGTCGTCGGTGGCGAACTCCTCAAGAAGGCAGAAGACCTCCTCGAGCAGGATGTCCACCCAACCGTCATCGCACAGGGCTATCGCCAGGCCGCTGAGAAGGCTCAGGAGATCTTAAGAGAGCTCGCCTTTGATGTAAAGCCAAACGATATCGCGATGCTCACCAAGATCGCTGAGACCGCAATGACCGGAAAGGGTGCAGAGTCTGCAAAAGAGAAGCTCTGCGGCCTCATCGTCAAAGCAATCACAATGGTTGCCGATGAAGACGGCACTGTTGACATCGACAATGTCAAGGTCGAGAAGAAGGTCGGCGGATCCATCGACGACTCTGAGATCATCGAAGGCATGATCATCGACAAAGAGCGTGTCCACCCAGGCATGCCCAAGGTTGTCACCAATGCAAAGATCCTCCTCTTAAACGCAGCAATCGAGTTTAAGAAGACCGAGGTCGATGCCGAGATCAGCATCACAAGCCCTGACCAGCTCCAGATGTTCCTTGACGAAGAAGAGAAGATGATCAAGACGATCGTCAACAAGGTCATCGCATCCGGCGCAAACGTCGTCTTCTGTCAGAAGGGTATCGACGACATCGCACAGCACTACCTCGCAAAGGCAGGTATCTTTGCAGTACGCCGTGTCAAAAAGTCCGACATCGAGAAGCTCGCCCGTGCAACCGGCGGATCCGTCGTCTCATCCATCGATGCAATCGCCGAGGAAGAGCTCGGAGTCGCAGGAAAGATCGAGGAGAAGAAGGTCTCAGGCGAAGAGATGATCTTCGTTGAGGAGTGCAAGAATCCAAAGGCGGTCTCGATCATCATCAAAGGCGGCACAGACCACGTCGTCGATGAGCTTGAGCGTGCAATCGAGGACTCACTCCGTGTCGTCGGTGTCGTCGTCGAGGACAAGAAGGTCGTCGCCGGTGGCGGTGCACCGGAGATCGAGCTCTCCCTCAGGCTCCGTGAGTACGCTTCCAGCGTCGGTGGCCGTGCACAGCTCGCCATCGAGGCATTTGCAAGCGCTCTTGAGATCATTCCACGGACCCTTGCAGAGAACGCAGGTCTCGACCCAATCGACATGCTCGTCGACCTCCGTGCAGCCCATGAGCAGGGCAACAAGACCTTCGGTCTCAATGTCTTCGATGCAAAGCCCGCTGACATGAAGGATTCAGGCGTTGTTGAACCACTCCGTGTCAAGACACAGGCAATCTCCTCAGCCGCTGAAGTTGCTGTCATGATCCTCCGGATCGATGATGTTATCGCATCATCCGGTAAGGGCGGCGGTATGCCAAGCGAGGAAGAGATGGCCGCAATGGGCGGCATGGGTGGCATGGGCGGCATGCCCCCAGGCATGATGTAAGAACCTCCACACCACTTTTTTCTCATAGTGGCCCTCCCTCTCCGGGAGGGGTACTTTTTTATCTTCCGGTCACCAGTCTCTCGTATGAAGCCCGGTGTCTACTCTATCAAATACCGAATTGACTGTTATCACTGCCGTGCGGATGCCGACCAGATGATCAGGGTCGTCCCACAACAGGCTCAGGTCGTCTGCTCAAGCTGTGGCGCAACCCGGATCTTCGTTCCAAAGATGGCAGAAATTAGTGAGAAGGGAGACTATACACCGATATCCTGTTATGATGTCTGGCAGCTTGAACCAACAGCACATTGTCGGAACTGTGGTGTTGAGGGGGTGCATGATCTCTATGTCGGATGCAACCACTTCACCTCCAGATGCAGAAACTGCGGTTATACGAACTTCTACAAGTTTAACCTTCAATATATTGACAAGTGCAGCATCGAAGAGGACTTCTGTGATCCGGTTATTCGATGACGAGAGTCATGGAATGGATCCCTTCTCATAAAAAATGCAGATTGCCATCCGGCTGATCCGGAATATCAGGAGCACTATCGGCGGATCACGTGGGAAAGGGTGAACCGGAAACGGATCCGGCTATTATACTGCGATACCAAAAAATGAGAAATGATCAGATGGGACCCTCTCAGAGTCCAACCATTCTGAGTGCCACCCCTGCTGTGATTCCGGTGAGGGTAACGGTCGTTGAGAGGAGACCAAGGACGAAGAGATGCATCATATACCCTGATTGAACAGGAAAATCGGTCTGGTTCATCATGAGTCTCCGAACACTCCGATTTGGAGTTACATCTGGAGATATCACCGGTTTTCGTGGCTTTATCCGAACAGTCATGAGTTCACCTCCTTCTCTCTGGTTAGAGAGCTATTTATACTACTTATTATATAAATATTTTCTCCACATCGGGAGTGATTTATGATACTAATGTGACATTGTATTGATCTGGAAAGTACACAATCCCTTCTCCAGCCTGTATCCATTCATCAAACAGAGACTGGCTATACCTATACTGCCGGTCTGGAGGCAGTCGCCAAACCCTGTACGTAACAAACCGCCCATCCCGGAGGGATGATTCCCATCAACATATGGCTTTCATAACAGATAATCCCGGAGCACCCCTGGAATGATGGAATTATCATTCCAAAGATTTTATAAGGAGCTATGATCATCAAATCATTATGACATGCATCGGAGGGAGGCCCGGAGTTCTAGCACTCCTGTATGTCGATGACGAGCCTGCCCTCCTTGAGATAGGAAAACTCTTCCTCGAGAGGACCGGCGATTTCTCCGTCACCACAGCCCCCGGTGCAGAGACGGCGATAAAGCACCTGAAACACCATCATTTTGATGCGATCGTCTCCGACTACCAGATGCCGGGAATGACCGGGATCGGACTCCTCAAACATCTGCGTTCAGCAGGGGATACAACCCCCTTCATCATCTTCACAGGGAAAGGGCGGGAGGAGGTTGTCATCCAGGCACTGAACGAGGGTGCGGACTTCTATATTCAGAAAGGCGGAGATCCCAAGGCACAGTTTGCCGATCTGATGAATAAGATACGGTATGCAGTCCGGCGAAGACATGCCGAGCAGGAGGTTCTGCAGGCCGGGGATCGGTACAAAGCCCTCATCGCCGTCTCAAATACCGGGGCCTGGGAGTATGATCTCGATTCCGGCTTCCTCTGGTGCAGCCCCGAGTACTTCACCATGATCGGGCGGAATGCAGATGACTTCGACCTCTCCGGTAATCCAAATCTTCAGGAGGTCTGGATCGATCTGATCCATCCTGATGACCGGGATCACGCAGCACGGGCATTTGAGGAGTACCTTGAGAGCCAAAACCCCGGGATGTATGAGAACCATTTCAGAATGAGGCATCCCGATGGACGCTGGATATGGATATGGTCACGTGGCTGGCGACTGCGTGATGGAGGGGGAAATCTGGCAAGAAAGACCATCGGAACCCATATCGACATTACTGAGAAGAAAGAGGCAGAAATACGAGGCATTGAAGTAAATGAAAGACTTCGGGCTTCATACGAACAGCTCGCCGCCGCAGATGAGGAGCTTCGGCAGCAGCTCGATGAGATCACGCGGAGCGAACTGGCAATCAGGGAGCTGCATGAACGGCTTGAACTGGCGATGGATGCCGCGGAGCATGGATTCTGGGACTGGAATCTCGAGACGAACGAGGTCTATTTCAGCCCCGGTTATTACAGAATGCTCGGATATGAACCTGATGAATTTCCGGCCGGGTATCAGTCATGGCTCGATCATCTGCATCCGGAAGACCAGAAAGAGGTGGTTCCACGAATTACCCGGCATATCCGCGATATGCAGCCATACGAAGAGGACTTCCGGTTACGGTGCAAAGACGGGAGCTGGAAATGGATCTCTGGCAGGGCAAAGATATACAGAAAGGGGCCAGGGGAAGATGCACCCCGTGCGCTGGGTGTCCATGTTGATATCGATGAGCGAAAACGATTTGAGCTTGCTCTCATGGAGAGGAATAGCGAACTCCATGCATCCAACGAAGAGCTCGCCGCCGCAGAAGAGGAGCTTCAGCAACAGCTCGATGAGATTACCATCACACAGGAGGAACTTGATCGATCAAGAAAGCAATACAAGGCGATCTTTGAATGTACACAGGCCGCGACGATCATCATCAATCCGGATACGACAATAGCCCTTGCCAACAGTGCATTTGAAGATATCACAGGGTGGCAGAGGGATGAGGTCATCGGGAAGAGCTGGACAGAATTTGTCTGCGAATCCGAACTGGAAAAGATAGTGGGCTATCACCAGAAGAGGAGGAGTGGGGACCGGGGAGGGGATACTCCGAAAAGTTACGATTTCCATCTCATCGATCGCGCCGGCATTCCCCACCCGGTTATCGTAACCATCGGAATGATCCCGGGAACAGGACAATCCGTCGCTTCAGTCTATGATATCACCCGCCAGAAATCCCAGGAGAAGGCACTTAAACAGGCAGAAGCAGAGAAGCGGGCAATATTTGATTCAATGCCGCTGATGCTTGCATACTATGACACCGACCTGAGGATCCGGTATGCTAACCGCATCTCCGGTGAGTCGGTCGGCCAGGATCCGGCGAAGCTCATCGGCCGCCACTGTTATGAGATCTGGCATGAGCGATCTGATCCCTGTGAGGGGTGTCCCGTCATCAGATCGATGAAGACCGGGAAGGTCGAGGAGGGGGAGAAGAGAGTACCTGATGGCAGAATCTATCATATCAGGGGATCGCCTATTTATGATGAGGAAGGAAATCTCATCGGGTGCATCGAGTTTGGTATCAACATTACCAGACGGAAACGGGCGGAGCAAGCCCTCAAGGCGGCATCACTCTACACACGAACCCTCATCGAGACAAGCCTCGATCCGCTTGTCACCATCAGCCCGAACGGACTCATCACCGATGTGAATAAGGCAACCGAGGAGGCGACCGGTATCCCCCGGAAGGAGCTGATCGGGACCGTCTTTGCAGAGTATTTTACTGACCCAAATCAGGCGGAGGAGGGCTACAAAAAAGCATTCCGCTCCGGCTCGGTGAAGGACTATCCCCTCACAATACGCCATATCTCCGGCAGGACAATAGATGTCCTCTATAATGCAAGTGTCTACCGGGGGCCGGATGGCAATATTCATGGCCTCTTCGCAGCAGCACGTGATATCACCACCCGGAAGCGGGCAGAAGATGCGATCCTCACCGCCCAGAGGAAGCTGCGGATCCTCTCAGGGATCACCCGGCATGATATCCAGAACAGGATCATGGTCCTCCAGGCATACCTCGATCTCATGAGAGAGGGGAGCAATCCAGAAAAGCAGGCAGATTATCTCCATGAGATTGATACTGCCTCGGACGCTATCCAGCGATATATCGGGTTCACACGACAATATGAGGATCTCGGCATTGAGATGCCGATCTGGCGTCCAATCAAAGATATCATCAGGGGAGTTGAGAAGAGCCGGATCTCCGTTGATTATGAATCTAAAGATTATCTGATACTTGGCGACCCGATGCTTGAGAGGGTCTTTTACAACCTGATGGACAATACCATCCGGCATGCAGAGGGAGCAAACCGCGTCACAATCTCCTGTGAAGAGCGTAATGGGGACCTTGCCATCATCTGGGAGGATAACGGGGCGGGCATCCAGGCAGATCAAAAGAATCAGATATTCGAACGCGGTTTTGGAACAAATACAGGATTTGGGCTCTTTCTCTGCCGTGAGATCCTCGCCATCACCGGGATCACCATCCACGAAGCCGGGGTTGATGGGCAGGGTGCACGGTTTGAGATGATCGTACCCGAAGGGGCGTGGATGGCGGGAGAGAGTACCCCCTGGTATATGATAAAGTGTCGTTAACCCAAACACATTTTTTCATCATGCCTTCAGGATTTCCCAGAGTACAGAAGCTATTATCACTCCTGATGTAGATGATAGAGTAATGATATCTCCCGGTGATGAGCGATCAGCAATCTCACTCCTGTATGTCGATGACGAACCTGCTCTCCTTGAGATAGGAAAGCTGTTTCTGGAGAGGACAGGAGATATCACCGTTATAACCGCAGAAAGTGCAGAGGAGGCGATGGACCTCCGGAAAAATCATCATTTCGATGTAATCGTCTCCGATTACCAGATGCCGAGGATGGATGGGATCGCCTTTCTGAAGCATCTCCGAACGGCAGGCGATATGACACCGTTTATCATCTTCACTGGCAGAGGGCGGGAAGACGTTGTGATCGAGGCGCTGAACAATGGTGCCGACTTCTACCTTCAGAAAGGCGGGAATCCAAGGGCACAGTTTGCAGAACTGATCAACAAGATCAGGTATGCATTCCGTCGGAGAGGGGCTGAGAGGGCTCTTGTGGAGAGCGAGTTCCGGTACCGCAATGTTGTTCTGGCTCAGACAGAGCTCATCTGCAGATTCCGTCCTGATGGAGAGGTCATCTTTGTCAATGAAGTATATAGCCGTGCCTTCGGGATGACGGTTGATGAGCTCATCGGAAGCAGGTTCAAACCTGTGATACATCCGGATGATCATAAAGAGGTTGCCGCTCTGTACGCATCCCTCACCCCGGATCATCCATCCGGTATCATCGAGGAGCGGATCATCATGCCGGACGGCAGGATCACCTGGCAGAGATGGAGTACAACAGCAATCTTCGATGAGAACGGAGAGTGCCAGGAATACCAGTCTGTCGGCCGTGATATCACCGAGCTGAAGGATCGTGAGGCGGAGCTTGAGGAGAAGAATACGGCACTCCACATATCATATGAGAGGCTCGCTGCAGCTGAGGAAGAGCTTCGTCAGCAGCTCGATGAGATCACGTCGATACAGAAGGAACTTGCAGATACAGAGAGACGGTATCAGACGATCTTCGAATATACCCATGCAGCAACCATCATTATCAACCCTGATACGACGATTGCTCTTGCCAACGATGCGTTCGAAAGAGTCTCGGGGCACACGAAAGATGCAGTGAAAGGAAAGAGCTGGACTCTTTTTGTCAGCCAGTCAGATCGAGAACGGATGATGGAATACCATCACCAGAGGAGGGGAAGAAGCGGAGATCCTCCACGAAGTTATGAGTTTACATTTGTTGATCGGTATGGCAATATGCACCCATGCCTCATCACCGTCGGGATGATTCCGGAGAGCGGGCATTCTGTCGCCTCAATCTATGATATCACCGACCGGAAGAAGGCAGAGGAGGCACTTTTGGAGAGTGAGACGCAGCTCCGCGTTATCACCGAAAATATGACCGAGACGATCACTATCACAGATCTCTCATTTCAATTCACCTATGTCAGTCCGTCAATTGTGACACTCCGCGGCTTCACCGTCGAAGAAGCAATGGCACAGCCCCTTGAACAGATACTGACACCTGAGTCACTCCGGTTCGCCCTCTCCACCTTTGAGGATGCGATGGGGCAGGAGCGGTCGGGGAAACCTATTGAGAGCATATCCCTTGATCTTGAGGAGTACCATAAAGATGGATCCATTATCTGGGTGAATAATACCCTTACGTTTCTTCGGGACACCGAAGGGAAGCCGACTGCAATCCTCATCGTCGCACGCGATGTGACCGAAAAGAAGAGGGCTGAAGAGACGCTTCGGAAGAGTGAAGAGCTCTACTCCGGCCTTTTTGATACGATAGCCAGCGGGGTTGCCATCTACGAGGTCGGAAATGAGGGATCATCCGGCCATGATTACATCATTAAGGACTTCAACAGGATGGCACTTGAGATCGAGGGGAAGCAAAAGGAGGATGTCGTTGGAAAGAGCCTCAGGGATCTCCGCCCCACCATCGATGAGTACGGTTTGATCCCGGTCTTTCAGCGGGTATGGAAGACCGGCGTTCCCGAATACTTCCCCCAGGCGATCTATATCGATGACAGGTACGAGAGCTGGTACGAGAACCGTGTCTTCAGGCTCGGAAGCGGGGAAGTGGTCGCGGTCTATAATGACATCACCGAACAGATGAGAGCAGAGCTTGAGGCGGAAAAGAGTACGAAGTACCTTGAGGCGATGCTTGACGGCATCCCCGACATCGTCGGTATCCAGAGGCCTGATCATACCATCATCAGGTACAATAAAGCAGGGTATGAGATCCTCGGTCTTCGGCCCGAGGATGCGGATGGCAGGAGATGCTATGAGATCCTCGGGAGAAGAGAAGCCTGCCCTGATTGTGCAACGTCACTTGCGGTGCAGTCAAAGCGGCGTGAGACGATAGAGAGGTACTGCCCGGAACTGGGGAGATACATCGAGTGCACCAGCAGTCCGATCCTCAATGATGATGGAGAGGTTGAGCTGATCATCGAGCGGCTTCATGACATCACCGAACGAATAGCCGCTGAGCAGGCCCTCAGAGAGAGTGAGGAGAAGTACCGCCTGATCGCTGAGAATACCGCAGATAATATCTGGATCTATGGTATGGACTTTAAACTCCGGTACATCAGCCCCTCAGTCCTCAGGATGAAGGGTGTTACGGTAGAGGAGTCGCTGGCACAGCAGGTTCAGGATATGATGACCCCGGAATCATATGCGTCGCTTCTGAAACGATTTGAGGAGGAGATGGCACGTGAAGCCACCGGGACGGAGGATCCGGAGAGGACCGTATTCTTTGAGACCGAAGAGTACTGCAGGGACGGAAGAACGATACTGGTTGAGAATGTCGCACGCCTTCTTCGGGATAAGAAGGGGGAGCCGGTCGGGATCCTTGGAATATCACGCGATATCACCGATCGAAAAGCCACAGAATCTGCTCTCAAGCAATCCGAGGCCGAAAAGACGGCTATCCTCAACTCAATGCCGGTGATGCTTGCATATCTGGATAGGGAGATGAAGGTATTGTACGCGAACAAGGCATCAGCAGATTCCATCGAATCCCTTCCTGACGATCTCATCGGCCGCCACTGTTTTGAGATCTGGCATGGGAAGACAGAGCCCTGTGAGGGGTGCCCCCTGGTCCGATCCCTGGAAAGCGACAGGATCGAAGAGGGCGAGGTCACAATACCGGATGGAAGGGTCTTCCACCTCCGGGGATGTCCGGTCTATGACGAGACGGGAGAGATCACCGGACTCATCGAGTTTGGGATGGATATCACAGGGCGCAAGACTGCTGAAGATGCGATTCATATCGCCAATAAAAAGCTCCAGATTCTCTCAAGTATCACCCGGCATGACATCCTCAACCAGATCATGGCACTTCAGGGATTCCTTGTATTTGCAGAGGAGATGAGTGCTGACCCGGAGCAGGCAGGATATCTCAGCGAGGTGAAGAAGGCTGCAAAAGCAATCGAGCGGCAGATCGAGTTTACCCGAAACTATGAGGAACTGGGGGTAAAGAAGCCGGCATGGTCTGCCATCTCCACGATGATCGAGGGGATTAGCGATACACGCTTCCCGATACATCATGTGTGTAATGGGTATGAGGTCCTCGCCGACCCGATGATCGAGAAGGTCTTCACAAACCTGATGGACAACACCATCCGCCATGCAGAGGGGGCGACCGCTGTGGAGATCCGGTGCGAGGTCCGGGACGGGGATCTCATCATCATCTGGGAGGATGACGGATCTGGTGTTCCCGATGATCAGAAGGAGCGGATATTTGGCCGGGGTTTCGGGAAGAACACCGGGTTTGGCCTCTTCCTCTCCCGCGAGATCCTCGCCATCACCGGAATTGCCATCTCCGAGACCGGGGTGTATGGAGAAGGGGCACGGTTTGAGATTTTGGTGCCGGAAGGGGCATGGAGGGGATTAATAGCCACAGGAGACAAATAATAAAGGAGATGAATATCCCCATCAGTGAGAGGCTTGCTCTTGGCGCATTGATCAGCACAACAGCAATCTGTCTTGCCTTAACGATACTCTCACTCTCCTCGGGGTTCTACATCATATTCCAGAACCTCTATTATATCCCGATCACCCTCGCCTGCATCTTTTACCTCCGGCGTGGACTCCTTTTTTCTCTCCTCCTTGCAGCCCTCTATCTCATCCTTCTCATCAGCTATGCCGGCATCGGGGAGATCGGCCATGGGATGATCAGGGTCCTCATCTTCGTCTTCTTCGCCCTTGTCATCACCTTCCTCACCGAACAGTGGAAGGGCTCTGAAGAGATGCTGGCGGCAAAGAACCGTGAACTGGATGCCGCAAACCGTATCCTCAACGAGCGCAATGATGAGCTGGAAGCGGCAGAAGCGGAGATGAGGGCACAGTTTGAGGAGATATACCGGATGCAGGGGGAGATCATCGAGAAGAACGACTACCTCGATAAACTCATCTCCTATGCCAATGCCCCGATCGTCGTCTGGGATCCCGGCTATACGATAACACGGTTCAACAGGGCATTTGAACGCCTCTCCGGGATCCCGATGAGTGAGGCACTCACCGCAGATCTCAGCATCCTCTTCCCGCCGGAAGAACGGGACCGGGCGATGGAGCTGATCCATGAGGCAACATCAGGACGAACATGGGAGGTGATCGAGATCCCGATCCAGACCCGGAACAGCGATGTCAGGGCTGTCCTCTGGAACTCGGCAAATATCACCGGTAATGATGGCAGGACCGTCATTGCGACGATCGCACAGGGCCAGGATATCACCGAGCGGAAGCAGGCAGAAGAAGCCCTCCGGACCGCAAATATGAAACTCCAGACACTCTCATCCATCACCCGCCATGATATTCTTAACGAGATCATGGTCTTTCAGGGGTTCCTGTCATTTGCCTCCGAGATGAGTGTCGATCCGGTTCAGGCAGGCTACCTCGAGAGGCTGAAGAGATCGGCAGATGCCATCCATCGGCAGATTGAGTTTACCCGGACCTATGAGGAGCTCGGTGTAAAGAGACCGGAATGGCTTCAGATCAGCGATCTCATCAGGGAGATTGGGACAACAAACCTCCCGATCCAGAGTGGGTGTGGAGAATACCAGATCCTCGCCGACCCGATGATCGAGAAGGTCTTTACAAATCTGATGGATAACACCAGCCGCCATGCGGAGGGGGCAACCGGTGTTACGATCCATTGTGAGATCCGCGAGGGCAATCTCATCATCATCTGGGAGGATGACGGACCCGGCATCCCTGATGATCAGAAGGAGCGGATATTCAGCCGTGGTGTCGGGAAGAACACCGGATTTGGCCTCTTCCTCACACGGGAGATCCTTGCCATCACCGGGATCACCATCAAAGAGACCGGAATCCAGGGGCAAGGGGCACGGTTTGAGATGCAGGTACCGAAAGAGGCGTGGAGAGGGGATACATAGTATCTCCATCTCTGTCCTCCAATAGTGGATGGAAACCTTTTTTATACATTTTATACCATACAATCTCATAAACGGGATAAAATAATGAATATCTCCTTAAATCAGACCCCCCCTGATCGGATGTTTTATCTTACTGGAGATGAAATTCTCATCTATTGATAACCGATGGGACCTCCGGAAGAGAGGCACCACCGGAGAAGACTTCATGACACCACCTGATGATACGACACTCTATAAACTGATCCTCGATGCCACCCAGGACTGGGAGTTTCTACTTGGATCAGATGGGACATTTACCTATGTCTCTCCCTCTTCTGAACGAATTTCCGGCTATCCCCCTGCCGACTTCCAGAGGGATGCCGGCCTCTTCAGACGGATCATCCACCCAAAGGATCTTGAGAAGGTGCAGAAGGCCCTTGCAGTCCGTGACCGGGATGCAAAATATGTCACCTTCCGTATCAGGCATAAAAAGGGGACTGAACGATGGATCGGGCTCTTTTGTACAATTGTAAAAGATCAGCACGGCCACTCACAGGGTGTACGAGGGAGCAGCCGTGATATCACCGACGATATCAGCCGTGAGAAGAAGCAGGGAGCATTTCTTGGAGCTGAGTTCACCAGAACCGCAGAGAATCTCAAAAAGATCGCCGAAGGAAGGACAGACTTCAACCTTACCCCGACAAAGGGTGACCAGGATTCAGATAAGGCAGCAGAGGTCTTCTCCCAGATCGACAGGGGCCTCATCGAAATTCAGAGATCACTGAAATATCTCAAAACAGATACCGATATGATCATCGATGCGGTCATCGGGGGGAAGCTCTCCACCCGGGCAGATCCATCCGGACATACTGGGGAGTTCAGGGAGATCATCGAGGGGATGAACGATATCCTTGATGCCGTCACCATCCGGGTCAATGAGGCGATGCGGATCTGCGGGTCATATGCGGTAGCAGACTTCAGCGCAACCTTCGATACATCTATCCGGGCAGAAGGAGACTGGGCAGACTTCAAGGCCTCACTCGACCGGATGGGACGTGCCTTCAACGGTCTGGTGAAGGAGGTGACACGGGTCACCGGTGCATTTGCGGACGGCGACTTCTCGGTGACCGTGAACCCGCAGTTGAATGTCAGGGGAGACTTTGTCGCCATCAAGGAGTCGTTAAACAGAGTCTCGGCAAACGTCTCCACCCTGGTTCAGCAGTCAATACGGCTGATGGAAGAGCTTGCCGGCGCGGCAAATGAGGCAGATGCAAGCCTCGATGAGGTGGCAAACGGAACCCAGCAAATCGCAGCCAGCACCGGGCGGGTCAGCGGGAACATCGAAAAAGCCACCCATTCTGCACAGCAGGTCCTCCGGGCGATGGAGGATCTCTCTGCTGCCGTCGAGGAGGTGACCTCAAGTGCCGAGTCGGTTGCCTCCATCTCCCGAAACGCCGATGAGAAATCCAAGGACGGAGCAAAAATTGCCGCCCGTGCCGAGGCGGGCATGAGTGAGATCAATACCGCCACCGCCGAGATCGATCTGATCATAAAAGACATCAATACCCAGATGACCCAGATCGGAAAGATCGTCGGGGTCATCTCGGACCTTGCCCATCAGACAAACCTTCTCGCCCTAAACGCCGCAATCGAGGCGGCACGTGCCGGAGATGCGGGGCGGGGCTTTGCCGTCGTTGCCTCCGAGGTCAAGGCGCTTGCCCAGGAGTCACGGAACTCCGCAGAGGATATCAACGAGATGATCGGAAACCTCAGAACCGGTGCAGAACGGGCAACATCGGCGATGAAGAACGCCACACTCGTCGTCAAAGACGGATCTGATCAGATGCAGCAGACGATTGCCGCCTTCAATGATATCGTCAGCTCAGTCGAGAGCATCTCACGAAACATCGAGGAGGTCGCCAGTGCCGCAGAGGAGCAGGCGGCGACGGTAGAAGAGATCACCGCGAGCATTCATGAGATGACCGACCTGATGGAGAAGACCGGACATGAGGCGGGAGATACCGCCGCTGCCACCGAAGAGGTCTCAGCGAGCGTTGATGAGGTCAACCAGATGTGCACCCGTGTCTCCCGGTTTGCCGAGGAGACGCTTGAGGCGAACCGGAAGTTCAAAACAGGATAACACTCTTTTTTATCCGGTCACACCCATCTCAACGAGGATCTCCTGCATCAAGATCATCCTTTTGACGGGATCGGTATGGCCCTCAGGGGGTGCTGAGACCCGATCCTGAATCGATGGAGGAGAGAGATTCCCTTCCATCTCCATCTTTGAGACGATATCCCAGGCATCTGTCATATCATCGCCGGTTAGTACCATTTTTCACTCACCTCAGATCGTTGCATCAATCTCAATAACGTACGGGTTTGGCACATAGTGGTGTGCGGCCACCTCGTAGTTGTTCTGGTTGACGGTGTAGAACTTGTTGAACTTCAGGGCGATATCACGCTGGACCTGTGCGTTCTCGTTCGTCTTCACATCCACCCAGAGGGTCCGCTTGTTGCCGTT